>JAQAZR010000297.1:0-6906 GCA_032127235.1 Deltaproteobacteria bacterium | reverse complement strand
AGGCCAGGTCGAGAGAGTCTTTTGCCTTGTAGTGCCAGTCGGCCGGAAGAAGGCCCCATGAAGCGGCCGCTCGCAGAATGTCGCTGTTGCGGCCTTGAAGTTTCAGAAGCGTATGCTCTCCGTTTCGAGTTAACGATCCTGCGAGGTTCGCCAGTGTGGCGCTTGAAAGGTCGATACGGGGCAGTGACATTTCCCCGTTTTGTAGATTAATCCACCCCCGATCCAGGCCGACTCTAACCTGCGTCAGGTGGCGCGACCCGGCGGTCAGCCGGGCGCCCGGACCGTGGGTGTGCAGGCTGACGTCCAACACGGGAAAATGCCCGGAGGCACTCACGAGCGGCCGGAATTCCGTCAAAACCCCGTACTTTGTGGTGATCGCCATATCGTTTGCTTCCAGGTTCAACTGAACTTGCGGGTCCGCGAGATAACCGTTGACCCGCACACTTCCGGATAATAGCGCCTGCAGGCGGTTGCCCGTGTCGTAATATGCAACCGGCACACTCTGAAGCATGAACTGCAGGTTTCCCTGCCATTCGGACCCTTTTCCGGTCAACGGGCCGTCAACGCTTCCCTTGAGGACGATGGCGCCTGTTACTGCCAGAGGCATCGGCCGGCCGCCGGCTAAAACGGTGTACAAGGCGCCGAACTGATCGGCATCGATTCGTCCCTCCGAGAGGCTGAGCTGCAACCGGCAAGGGGTGGCGACCCCGAGCCGGGCCGTGCCGGAAGCCTCCAGCAGGCCGGCGGCCTCGAGAGACCACCCGGCCAGGTCGAGCACCTTTTCTGCCATGCGATAAACGCCCCGGCCTTCAAGCGACAACCGTTTCGTCGGATGCGCACCGGCTGTCGTTATCAGGGGGGTCGTGAGCTGCCCGCCTAATATCATTTCCGGCAGGGTGATTTCATTGAGGTTCGGTTTGTATATCAGTCGTATCGCAGCTGTGATGTCATCAGCGTTGAATAGCGAGCCGGAAATCCGGCCGCCGGAAAGTACGACCTCTCCGGCAATCGAGCCGGTTTCCGGGCGAGCGGTCGGCTCGAGGTGGATACGGTAGCCGGCAACCGCCACTTGCGTGTCCGCTCCGATTCGCGATTCCAGCATCCGACCGCGCGCATCGATTCTGTCGGCCGCGTCCGATTCCAGCCGAAGCCCATCGAGCACCAATTGCGTTGCGTCACCGATGATGGTGAGCCGGCCGTTATCTGCTTCCATGGAGGACCAGGCGATATCGGTTATCAGAAAAAAGCCAACCACCTGTCGGATCAGCCGACCTCCGAATGAAGGGCTTGCGGCTTCTGACAGGGCTGCCGGCAGCCGGGTGTCCGTTTTCACGAGCGCCGTGAAATCCTCTATCCGTAGATGCTCGATGACGAGCTTGCGGCGGCCGAAAGGGCCGGTAATGCGGGCATCGACCGCAATAGATCCGAGTTTCAGCTCGAAACCGTTCCTGCCGTCCGTCGGACGCGCATCGATGTCACGCGCTCGGAGCTCCAGCGGGTTGAGACTGTAAGACAGTTCCCCGACCGTGACCATTACGCCGGTCAAATGTGAAAAGTATTCGGCCGCAAGGTCCTTTACTCTGGAAGGGTGTCGATAAAGATACCCACCAACCAGAAGCAGGGCGATCAGGCAGGCGCCGGCCAAACCGGCGGCTGTGAGCACCAGCCATTTGAGAGCTCTGCGTCCGGGTGTTTTGGTCTCGCTATTGTTTACGTGCATATTCTGCATGTCGTTTCTCGAAAAAATGATGGAAAGACTTGAAGGGTCTCAGTTGCAAAAATACTGTGGCTTGCTCGGAGCAGAAATTCACCTTTTCTGATTGACACTACTTAAAGAACGCTGAGGCTGGCGTCAAGTCACCGGCGATCGATTTCCCACCCTGCCGGCGATTATTCCCGCTGCCGAGCCCTGGACCCGTTGCGGTTGACAACGGTCAAACTGATTTTAACTTGTTGCATCATTTAATTGACGGCGCGTTCCGAACGATCCTCCCTCCGGACGGCGTGCGGTTCACTAAATCCGGATCGATTAGGGCCTAAAAGGAATATTTTGATGAAAATTCGTCCATTTTTATTGTTTTTGTGCGTGCTGTCGTTGACAGCCGCCGGCGCCTTTGATAGCGCGGACGCTCAGAGCCGTTCGCGGTTGCACAAAATTCTCGAATCCGGTCAACTGCGGGTCGGCACCACAGGCGACTGGAATCCCATGTCGATCCGGGACCCGGCCACAAACAGCTACAAAGGATTCGACATCGATGTGATGAATGCGCTTGCCGGTGATATGGGGGTCAAGGTCCAGTTCGTGCCCACCGACTGGAAAACACTGATCAACGGCATCGTCGCCGACAAGTACGACATCAGCACCAGTGCGTCGATTACCGTCAACCGGATTCGTACCGTCGGTTTTACTCAGTCTTATTACCAGGTGAAAACCGTTCCGGTGACCCTGAAAACCAATTTGTCACGCTTCAAGAATTGGGAAGACATCAACCAGCCGGATGTGACCGTGGCCGTTACTCTCGGCACATCTCAGGAACAGCAGGTCAAGCAGTTCTTTCCCAATGCGAAGCTTCGCTCCATTGAAGCACCGGCCCGTGATTACCAGGAGGTGCTCTCCGGGCGGGCTCAGGTTTCGGTGACCAGCAACCTGGAAGCGTCGCGGCTGATTCAGTCGCATGAGGGACTGGCCGTTGTGCCGGTTAAAGAACCGCGCAGCCCTGCTGACTTGGCGTTTATCGTTCAGCAGGACGACATTGTGTGGCTGAATTTTCTGAATCAGTGGATTATCATCAAGGAAAACGAGGGGTTTTTCGATCGGCTTAAAGCCAAGTGGCTGATGCTGGAGTGACGACCTGGTACTTGATTTTCAGCAGCCTGTCGACAAACGGTGAAAATGGGGACCGAATGGACCGACGGATCGCATCGTTGACCGGCGTTGCGGTTTTATTATGGCTGCTGATCTTCGGCGGATGCAGCCGGACAGAGTATCAGTGGGGGTGGTACGAGGTGCTTCCAACCACGCTGAGAGGGACCGACAATCTCATGTTTCTTCTCGGCGGTCTGCGGTTGACCATAAGCTTGGCATCGGTTTCGATCGTCATCTCGATCTGCCTCGGTTTGTTGGTTGCCCTTCCAGGCCTGGCCGCTAACCGGCTGCTGCGGGCATTCAACCGTGTTTACGTCGAAACTTTTCGATCCGTGCCCACGCTGGTCATGATACTCTGGGTGTATTACGGTCTGCCGGTTGTCTTTGGGATCTCTTTAGGACCGTTTACCGCCGGTGTTCTGGCGCTGGCGCTGTGCGACAGCGCGTTTGAAGCCGAAATCTTTCGCGGGGGAATTCAGTCCATAGAGCGCGGACAGATCGAGGCGGCCGATGCCATCGGGCTGGGCTACATTCACAAGATGCGCTTCGTGATTTTGCCCCAGGCCATTCGCCGGATCCTGCCGCCTTTAGGAAATCAGTTCGTCTACATGCTCAAGATGTCTTCCCTGGTATCCGTCGTTGGGCTCCAGGAACTGACACGCAAAGCCAATGAACTGACGGTAACGGTCTATCGGCCGCTCGAAATCTACACCGTTCTGGTTTTAGAATATCTGCTGCTGATTCTGATTGTTTCCTGGTCGGTGCGGCGGCTGGAAACCCGCCTGGGTTCCAATGCCCAGTTTTCCGGACGTTGATTGATCCCGTGCCGGCTATTGTCGGGTTATACCACCGGAGGTGCTATGCAGCGATGAGCGCCAATGTCCAACATGAGCCGATGAGGGCTATTACGGAAGATCTGGGGCTGCTGTCGACGAAGGTGGGCCTTCGCTCTGAGCGGGGAACCCTGATAACGGTATTTTGCCTCAAAAATCCACAGCGCCCCTGGGTTAGGGCCATAAATGGAGATATGTTCAAATGAAAAAGATGAAAAAAGTCGTGAAAAGAGACATCTACAAGACCGGTTCCACCAGGGACAAGGCGCAAGAGGATGCTGTTTCGAAACGTGAGGACCCGTCGTATTGTTCCGGAACGGCCGTTGTCCACTGCAATCAATGGGAATGCTTCACACGGGTTCTGTGTCGTGAGAAAGAATCCGATACCGAGCCGGTCGGTTCAATCTGAAACGGTTAAGATGTCGATCGACCATCAACCCAACGGTTGCCGACAAGGTGATTTAGTCTATCTCAAGCACCTTTCTGACATCTGGATCGGCTTTTGACCGTCATGACATCAAAGCCCTGATAGCCGCTGCTTCAGCGATTCGGGCAAACTGCCGTTACCGCCGATGAGGCTCTGAATCTCCTCGGTCAGCCGGATGCGGTCGATTATTCTGGACAGGGCGGCCACGCTTTTCTGCAGACGTTTACGGGTCGATGTCATTTCAAGAAACTTCTGTTTTTCAGGGGCGTTGAAGCCCGCGCTGCCGGCCACTAAAAACGAAATGCTCTTGAAATCCGCTCCGTCTGTCAAGTTGAGCGATTTCTTGTGCGGTTCCAGACCGGCCACTCGATTCAAAAGCATTATGCCGCGGCGGGCATCTCTCTGCATGTCGGCATCCGGCTCTTCGGGGTCGTCGTCAAAATAGTCGACCGTTGCCTGCAGATAAGCGTTGGACTCCTCGAGCCGTCTGACCGTAAACCGACGTTCTCCGCGGGTAACAATATCCAGCCTTCCGTTCGGGTACTTCTTGAGGACCTCCTCAACCCGTGCGCTGCAGCCGACGCTGCACATCTTTTGGCCATCGAAGTAGACGATGCCGAACACATTGTCATCCGCAAGGCATTCGCCGACCATCAGCTTGTAGCGTTCCTCGAATATGTGTAGAGGTATCAGCTGCTCTGGCAGCATCACAATGCCGAGGGGAAAGATGGGAATGAGCACATTTCCGATCATCTATCCGCTTTTCCTCTCCTTTAATGATTTCGGATAATAACGCTTTTTTTCTTTTTCGAATGGGTTGACCGTCTTCGCTTCGACCGTCTACGCTATGGTAATACCCGATCGAAAATTGTCAAAACTTCCATCGGCTTGACAAAAATGGCGATAGCTGCGTAATTGAATGCTATGGATTTTCAGGGGATACGCATCAAAGAAATGCCGGTCCTGAAGAAACCTGTTCTGGTTGCCGGTTTCGGTGGTTGGGGCAATGCCCTCAACGTGGCCACGGATGCGCTCGATTATCTGATTCGTCATTTCGAGGCCGAGCCGTTTGCCCGGCTCGACCCGGATGCTTTTTACCGCCACGACCAGTCACGCCCGGTGGTGAAGATCGTCGACGGCGTCCTTGAAGACATGACCTGGCCCGACCTCAGCGTTTACTGTGCGCACACCGGAGTCGAAGAATCGGATCTTGTCATCTTGAAGGCGGATGAACCGTCCCTCAACTGGTACCGGTTTACCGATGAGCTGCTGGCCCTGTGCCGGGCTCTGTCGATTCAAATGGTCATCACGCTCGGCAGCATGTACGACAACGTTTTACATTCAGACCGGATAATTTCCGGTATGGCCTCGCGCGAGGCCATGCGGACAAGACTCAAGCAGGAGGGCCTTCATCTGATTTCTTATCAGGGCCCCAGTGCCATTCACGCCGTGATCCAGTCTGAGACCGCTCGGGTAGGTCTCGAATGCCTTAGCCTCTGGAGTCATTGTCCGTACTACCTTCAAGGGACATCCCATTTCGGGTTGCTGGCCTCACTGTGTAGAATTCTTGGCAAGGTGGCCGTGTTTGCTATCGACACGGCTGTCCTGGAAGAGCGCTGGACGGCGTTGAACAGACACATACAGACGCTCATCGATACCAAACCCGAATTGCGTGAGATGATCAATAAACTTCGCAAGGAAAAGTTCAAAGGGACTGTCAGCGAGAGGAAAACCACCGGCAAAAAAGAAGAAAAAGTCATCAATATCAAATACTTTTTCGACTCATAGATGTTTTTTTAGGAATCAGACATGGCGAAACGATTGGACGGTCGAACAGCCGTCATCACCGGGGCCGGACAGGGGATCGGCCGCGCCATCGTCCACTGCTTTGCTCGGGAGGGAAGCCGGGTGTGGGCTACCAGCCGGGGTCTCGCAGCGCTGCAGTCCCTCGAGAAGACGGCATCGGTTCGGATAGAACAGCTCGACGTCACCCGGCCCACCGATGTCGCCGCAGCAGCCAAAAAAATCGGCACCGTCGATATTTTGGTCAACTGTGCCGGATATGTGGCTTCCGGCACGATCCTCGACTGCTCGCCGGAAGAGCTGGAGCGCTCCCTGGATGTCAATCTCAGGGGCGCGTTTTATATGACCCGCGCCTTTCTGCCGGGTATGTGCACCCGGGGTGCCGGATCAATCATCAACATCGCTTCGGTTCTATCGAGTATCACCAGCGCGCCCGGTCGGTTTGCCTACAGTACCGCCAAAGCCGCCCTTATCGGCCTTACAAAGTCTGTCGCCATCGATTTTGTCAACCGGGGAATCCGGGTCAACGCCGTCTGCCCGGGAGCCATCCAGACGCCGGGGCTGGAGTCGCGAATTGCCGCCACCGAAGATCCCCGAGCCACGCGGGCGGCCTTCGTCGGTCGACACAAGATGGGGCGTCTGGGAACGGTCGAGGAAGTTGCAGCGGCCTGTCTTTATTTGGCATCCGCCGAAAGTCGCTTCGTAACCGGACAGATGCTGGTCTTGGATGGCGGTATGACCTTGTGAAAACCCCAGGTCTCGATTGGAACCGATTCGGCGGCTTCCGATCGAAAAAACAGCCTTTATCCCGGATTCCGAGTTCACCCCGCCACATGCCGATCGATGCGATGGAGCAGCCATGCCGATGACCATCCTCGACAAACGCGGAACCGATATCGATTCACGCTTTCGTTCGCTGCTGCAAAAAGCGGTGCGACGTGGTAATATCGAGCTGGTTTATACCACCAGTGCCCTGA
>JAQAZR010000296.1:0-3599 GCA_032127235.1 Deltaproteobacteria bacterium | reverse complement strand
TGCCTTCCGAGGGCAAAGCGGACCGCCGCCGCTCCGGAGCCGTCGGCGCGCGTGAACAACTCGAAGTTCGCCTCTTCGCCGGCAAAAACCGGCTCAGCGCGGACGGCCGCCAGGGTCAGCGCCGTCAGGTTGCCGTAACCGTGGAACAGGGAAACAACCCCCACACCGCCGAGCAGGAAGCCGAGCAGGAAGCCGAGATTGTTGGCGTAGTTGACCGCGCCCGCCAGGATGCCGGTCACCAGCAGAGCATACACCAGACCGAAACGCGTCGGTCGCCATGACAGGTGCCTGGCACTGATCGTAAAGGGCAGGACGGAAGTGGAAAATACTTTCCGCGAGCGTTTGGAATCGTCGTGTTGCACCATGATCAGGGAACGGGGACCTGGCTGAGGATCGACAGGAGCTGATCCGAGGTGAAATAGCGGCTCCCGCCCTGCGCACGCAGACGGTGGCCGACCACCCAGGGCAGAACCTGCTGCAGGTCCTCCGGCAGCGCAAAGTCTCTTCCCGCCAGATACGCCCGGGAGCGGGTGGCCGCCAGCAAACTGAGTCCGGCCCGTGGGGAGAGTCCCACGTGGAATTCGGCCGACTGGCGCGAAAAATCGAGCAGGTCCTGAAGATAGTCGAACAGGGCATCGGAGACATGGACGGCGCTCACCTGCTCTTGAATCATGAGCACGTCTTCACTGGTGAGAATCGGTTGCAGCTCCTCGAGGGCGCCTCTGGTTTCGCCCATTTGCAACAGGCTTTTCTCGGCCGCCCGATCGGGGTAGCCGAGATCGATGCGCATTAAAAAACGGTCCAGCTGGCTCTCGGGCAGTGAAAAGGTTCCGAATTGTTCCAGGGGGTTCTGGGTGGCAATCACGAAAAACGGCTCTCCCAGACCGCGGGTTTTACCGTCGACGGTCACCTGACGCTCGCCCATCGCTTCCAGCAGGGCGCTCTGGGTTTTTGGGGTCGCCCGGTTGATCTCGTCTGCCAGCAGGACCTGCGTGAAAATGGGGCCGGGATGGAACACGAAGGTGCTGGTTTTGCGCTCGAAAACCGATACGCCGAGAATGTCGCCCGGCAGCATGTCGCTGGTGCACTGAATCCGGCGAAAGTTCAGTCCCAGCACCCGGGACAGGACCTTGGCGAGGGTTGTCTTGCCGATGCCGGGCAGGTCTTCGATGAGAAGATGCCCCTGCGCGAAGAGACAGGTCAGGGCCAGTCGGACCTGCGCTTCTTTGCCGCGGATGATCGTGCCGATCTGTCCGATGATTTCTCCGGGTTGGAATTTCGGGGTTTGGTGTGATGATCCGGCATCCATTGATGAGCATCACCTTCGGGTCGGGACTTTCAGAGATTGTCGCTGAACGCAGCTTGGGGTTCACGAAACAATAAGTTTGCCATTTAGGGCCTTGAAGCACCAGGTCGATAAGGCGTGAAGTGGAAATATTGTTAGCTGGGGTCCTCATCCTAGCCGGCGTCGTCAACGACCGTCTTCGGATACTCACCCTGCAAAGCGGTAAATAACGGCGGAGACAACGGCGTAGAGGAGAACCGCCAGTGTCATGACAGCGCAGACACCGGCCAACAACCGATGAATCGGCCGTTCCCCGGAACGCTCTTGGTAGCCCAAGAGATAGCCGATCAGGGCACCGGCAACGCCGCCACCGAGGTGCCCCCAGTTGTTGATCCCCGGAATCAGCAGGCCGAAAACGACGAGCCCGATCGCCCAGGAACCGACCTGGCGGTAAATCGCGTGGCCGTAGACACCGCCCCGGCTCTTTCCGTAGTAGAGCATGGCCCCGATCAACCCGCAGACCGCCGCCGACGCTCCGATGGTGTAGGGAATGCCGGCCAGGTAGGAGACCAGGAATCCGAGAATCCCGCTGGCGGTGTAGATGACCACCATGCGGTAGGTGCCGTATTCGCGCACGGTCAGAAAGGCCAACTGCCTGAAAGCCGCCATGTTGAAAAAGATGTGCAGAATACCGCCGTGCAGGTAATTGGCCGCCAGAAGGCTCCACCAGCGCCCGAAGCGATCGATGGGGATGGTTCCGGTCATTCCCAGCAGGAATAGACTATTCTCTCCGGGGGACAGGAAGGTCAGCGGATTCATGGACAAACCGATACGGCTCTGGCTGAAGAGAAGCGAGATGAGATACATGGCGACATTGACATAGATCACTGCGCGGATGAGGCGATCCGAGTCACTCAGGCCAACGGTTCCCATCAGACGTTTTCCCATGGAAGCGGGACGCCCGATCCCGCAGTAGGGGCAGCGGGGTTCGCTGGTACTGATCAGCTTGCCGCAGTTGGGGCACAACATCGATTGTCTCTGGCCGCCGGTCATAAATCGATCTCTGCCGAAGCAAGACTGCGCGCTTCGGCTTCAGCGCAAAGAGGCGGACACCGTTATGCGGCGCCGTGCAACAACACAAAGGGTGGTCGACAGACCACCCTTTGTAAGACATCCGAGTCGCAAGCAAACGCTATTTCGGATGGCATTCGATACAGCCGGAGGGTCCTGCCGCCGGCAAGGCCTCACCGAGTACCTGGTAGGACTTTGTCGTCTGCAGGTTCTTGGCGCGGATTTCCTTGTGGCAACCGATGCAGGCTTCGTGATAGGCGTATTTGTAATACTTTATCGACACGTCCGAATAGGACAGATAGGACTCGGTGGTTTTCGGCGCGCTGGCCTGGTCGTGGCAGCCGGAGGTCTGGCAGCCCTGGATTTTTTCCTGGCCTTTCCACGTATGATGGCATGTTTTGCAGTCAGTCGCAAAATGGCGCGAATGGGGAAAATCGACCGGACTCTTCTGCGGTGTGACCTCCGACGGGGGCTTGATGGTAATGACGCCCATCGGCACGCACATCTCGCCTTCAGAATCCTGACCGAAAACCTCGCATGTCATTCCGACCATGATCGCCAACATCACGCACATGAAACCTATCCTTTTGGCCTGCATCCTCATAATCCCCCTTTTGGTTATCGACATCGCGCCAGTGCAACAACGAAAGTAAAGAGTCCGGACCCAAAGAACCCGGCTTTGGTCTCACGCCGGAGGGATGCGCTTGATCCCTATGGAATAGCGGAATGGTGGATCAATGGGTGTAAAAGCGGAAAAATGTCGTTTCTTCTTTATAACGTTACTATCGGAGAAAATCCTCTTCCGCAATCCCGGTATCCCAACATTCCAGTATTCCAACATTCCAGCAGGTCCGTTACGACAAAGCCGGTTATCCCTGACCGACCCCAAAGAACCAGGTTTTCGAAAAGAAATTCGGGAGTGTCATCGATTGGATCAGCCGGCTTTCAGCGCAAGCTATGAATGCAATATAATATTAAAAATTTCAACCAAAAAATGGTGCCGCCGGCCGCATCCCGAACATATTTTTGGTTCTGCCGGTTTTTGAGTCCTTTTTAGTGCGCTTTCATTCTGCTGAAAGAGCCGACCTGTAGATAGTTTCCGTCCATAAATGGCCCTTTACTCAATTTCGGCGTCAATCACGCTAAAGACGTGACAGGTCTACGGAATCGCTTGTGCGGCACACAGCAGTATGCCTCCGCGCAATGCCGCTGATTTCCTTGAATTTGCGAAAAATCGCACATT
>JAQAZR010000295.1:0-5998 GCA_032127235.1 Deltaproteobacteria bacterium | reverse complement strand
GGAATCGACATCACTGAGCTGCATTCTGATGCAACGCAGCCCGACGACCCGGCCGTCCTCGACCAGCACCTTCTGAGGCGCGGACAGATAGGTGATTTTAACGCCTTCATCCTCGGCCGCCTGGATCTCTTCTTCCCAGGCAGGCATTTCATCTCGTGAGCGCCGGTAGATGATGTTGACTGTTTCGGCGCCTAATCTCACCGCACAACGGGCCACGTCGATGGCAACGTTGCCGCCGCCGATGATGGCCATGTGCTTGCCCACCCCGGCCTTGCCGGTCAGGTTGACTTCCCGGAGAAAATCCACCCCTTGCCGGACCCCCTTCGATTTTTCGCCCGGTATGCCCAGATCGATGCCCTTGTGGGCGCCGATGGCGATGTAAACCGCCTTGAAACCGCTGTTGAGTAAATCCTCTATCGTCAGATCCGGTCCGAGAGGGGTTCCCGTCTTGATCTCGACGCCCAGGTTGGTGATCAGCTCGATCTCTTTGTCGAGCACTTCGCGGGGCAGGCGGTGCTCCGGAATGCCGACCCGCAGCATTCCGCCGGCCTTGGGCAAAGCCTCGAAAATTGTCGATTTAATTCCTTTGCGAACCAGATGATAGGCCGCCGAAAGACCGGCGGGACCTGAGCCGATGATCGCCACCTTTTCTTCCCTTGGCGGCCGGCATTCGATCTCGATATCCCGGGGATCGAATTGATCGGCGGCCAGTCGCTTCAAGTCGCGAATGGCCACCGGTTCATCGACCTCGCACCGGCGGCAGGCGTCTTCACATCCGTGGGGACAGATCCGTCCCAGAACCCCGGGCAGGGGCAGGTCCTCCATGATGATTTTGAGGGCTTCCTCGTACTTGCCCGCTCCCACCATCTGAACATATGCCTGCACATTCAATCCTGCCGGACAGGCCAGGCGGCAGGGCGCCTTGTCCGCCTTCTGAATGGCGAAGGCCCCGGGAATCGCCTGGGCATATTTCTTATACGTCGCCTTTCTCTCGGAAAACCCCTGGTCGTATTCGTTGGGCAGGGCAACCGGGCACACCGCGACACAATCGCCGCAGGACGTGCACTTTGCCGCATCGATGAAACGGGGCTTCTTGTTGATGGTGGCTTTGAAATTACCGGGGGACCCTGCGACCTTTTCAACTTCGGCGCAGGTAATCAGATTGATATTCAGGTGCCGGCCGACCTCGACCAGTTTGGGTGAAATAATTCACATAGCACAGTCGTTGGTGGGAAAGGTCTTGTCCAGTTCACTCATGACACCACCGATGGCCGGTGATTTTTCAACCAGATGAACCAGGTAGCCGGAATCGGCCAGATCCAGGGCGGCCTGCATTCCAGCGATCCCTCCTCCGACAACCAGTACCGAACCAACTGCTTTGCTTTTACTCATAGCAACTCTTCCGATCCTTTATGGTGCCGACCGCAGGTTACGCCGGTAAATCCTCCATGCGGACGGCGGTTGAATAAATAGAGAGCCTAAAAACGATAAAAGGCGACGCTTTAAATGCTGCCTGCTACTTTATAAGGTGTGCGTTCGCCGACTGAGTTTTATGCCATATACTCAAAACTACTGTCAAGGCCTTTGTATTTGAAAATTGCAATTCATTTAGGGTCATGTTAACTCAATGGCGGAGACCAAACCGGCACAACCGGCATATTAACGGATGTAAACTTATTTTTTCGTGAACCCTTAACCATGAGGTTTTTCCGGATGATAGACAGCCCGCGTGAAACTTCGCCCGATAATGAACCGCCCCCCATCAACATAGCCCTCATCGGTGGTGGGGACCTGTGCATCGAGTTGCTCGAAAAGACCACCTTCGACAGCGAGAAAGGTCCGGTCAATGTTCGCATTCTATCCGTGGCCGATCAAAATCCGCAGGCCCCCGGCATGCTCCTGGCCGCCAAACTGGGGCTGGAAACCGTGACGGATTACCACGATCTGTACAAGTCACGGTATGGGATTCAGCTGATCGTCATCCTGATACCAGATCAAAACATCCTTCGTGATGTCCTTGCGACCCGGCCGCCGCAGATTCGGATTCTCTCTTATGAGGTTTTCGAGCTGTTCTGGAAGGCCATCGGTCGTGAAGAAAAAAAACTGCGGGAACGCAACCGTGAAGTCGAAACGATCTTGAACGGCATTCAGGACTTCATTCTGGTTCTCAATCCGCAAATGGACATTATCGATGTCAATGAATCCTTTTTGAACAAAATGAGCTACACCCGCGATCAGGTGATCGGCCACAAATGCTATGAGGTATTTCAAAGAGCCAATCTGCAATGCAATCGGGACGAGGTCCTTTGCCCCCTGAACCAGGCGATCCGAAACAATGGTCCCAGCCAGCGGACCATGACCCGGCTAAACAACCAGGGAGAACTGCGGTATTTCGAGGTCTCCATTTATCCGATCTGGGAAAAACACGGTAAAATATCAAAGTTCATCGAGATCAGCCGCGATATCACCGCTCGCAAGAAAGAGGAGGAAGAGATCACCAGCCGTCTCGAAGAGATGGTCGAAAAGCGAACCCGTCAACTGGAGGAGACCCATGAAAAGCTGATCCATCAGGACAAAATGGCCTCACTGGGAAAACTCTCGGCTTCAGTCGTACACGAAATCAACAATCCCATCGCCGGGATCCTCAATTTGATCCTGTTGATGAAACGGATCAACGAGGAAGAGAAGATCACGCATCCGGAGATCGGTCGCTTCAATCACTATCTGAGTTTGATGGAGACGGAAACACGGCGGATCAGCCGCATCGTTTCAAACCTGCTGGCTTTTTCGCGACAGGCGAAGATGGAGCAGGACATGCTGGACGTCAACCGTCTGATCGAAAAGACCCTCATGTTGAACGCCAATCTCATCAAGATCAACAACATCAGGGTCGAGCAGCAGCTCTCCTCCGGCCTGACGCCGATTTTCGGCTCTGCGGATCAGCTCCAGCAGGTCTTTATGAACATTATTTCAAATGCGGTCGAGGCTATGGAGGCAAAAAAGGACGGCATACTGACGATTGAGACCCGTCAGGTGCCCGGTCAAAAATCGATTCAGGTGATATTCAGAGATACCGGCGTCGGCATACCCGAGCACCACCGTCAACGGCTGTTCGAACCGTTTTTTACGACCAAGAAAAACGGCAAGGGTGTCGGGCTCGGGCTTTCCGTGGCTTACGGAATTATTCAGGAACATGGCGGCACCGTGCAGGTAAGATCGACGCCAGGCGAATGGACCGAATTTACGGTCGAACTTCCGCTTGAACCTAAGCAAAGTTCGCAGCAAAAAGGTGGAGGCCGGGATGAGTGACACCAAAATCCTGATTGTCGACGATGAATTGATCATGCGCGAATCCCTGGCCGACTGGCTGGCGCGTGACGGTTACCCAGTTGAGACGGCTGCCAGCGGTGAAGAAGCGTTGGAAAAATTAAAAACCTCGCGTTTCGATATCATGCTGGTCGACATCAAGATGGGCGGCATGAGCGGGATGGAGGTCCTCAGGCGCGTCAAGGCCGAGGATGCGGATGTCGCCGTCGTGATGATCACGGCCTATGGGTCCGTATCGACGGCGATTGAAGCCATGAAAAACGGCGCCCACGACTATCTGCTCAAACCGTTCGATCCGAACGAGATGGGGATGTTAATCGAAAAAATCGTTTCGCAGCAGGCCCAGTTGCGGGAAAACATCTATTTGCGCGAGGCTTGCAAGGAACGGGCGCGTTTCGAAAGCATGATCGGGCAGTCGCGGGCCATGCAAGTGGTTTTCGACCTGATCCGCGATGTAGCCTCGACCGACACGACGATTCTGATCACCGGGGAGACCGGAACCGGCAAGGGGCTGGCCGCCAAGGCCATTCACTCCAGCGGTTCCCGTTCCGAAGGCCCGTTTGTGGCCGTCAACTGCGGTGCCATTCCCGAGCTTTTGATGGAAACCGAACTGTTCGGCCACCAGAAGGGGGCTTTTACCGATGCAAAGGAAACCAAAAAGGGGCGCTTGGAGCTGGCCCACGGCGGCACCCTTTTTCTGGATGAAATCGGCGAAATCAGCATGCGGATGCAGATCGACCTGCTGCGTGTCCTTGAGGACCGTGTGTTTTACCGCGTGGGCGGCACCCAGCCGATGGAAGCAGACTTTCGCGTGATTGCCGCTTCAAACCGGGATCTGAAAGCCGCGATCAAGAAAGGAATCTTTCGGGAAGACCTGTATTATCGTCTGAACGTCATCGCATTTGAAATGCCGTCGCTGCGAGAGCGCAAGGAAGACATACCGCTTCTGGCCGACCACTTCCTGAACCGTTTTTCTCAAGAGACCAACAGACCGATGGACGGTATCAGCCGGGAGGCGATGGATGAACTGATGCTCCACGATTGGCCCGGCAACGTCCGCGAGCTCGAGAATGCCATCGAAAGAGCCCTTGTCATCGGAAAAGAGCGCAAGATCCGCGCAGAAGACTTGCCTTTTTTCTGCCAGCAGAACATTCTCCTTCCGGCGAACGAGTCTCTCAAAGAAGTCGAGAAAGCTCACATCATGCGGGTTCTCGACCAAAACCAATGGAACATCGCCCGCTGCGCGAAATTGCTCGATATCGATCGCTCGACCCTCTACAGCAAAATCAGACGGTATCGTCTACAGAAAACAAATTGATCTCCCGGCCCGCATACAGCATTCTCGTTGCCCCCATCGGAGAAATTGAACCCGTGCTGTGCGATTCGATCCGGTGCCAGATCGAGGATATCTATCGGCTTCGAAGCGAGGTGCAGTGCATTTTAAAAGACGTCGATTTTGCCTTCAATCCCGAGCGCCGGCAGTATCATTCGACCCCGATCCTGGCGCAGTTGGCGGCGGCTGCGCCTGTGCGGGCGTTGAAACTGGTCGCGATTACGCAAGTCGACCTTTTTATCCCGATACTGACGCACGTTTACGGCGAGGCGCAACTGGGCGGCAAAGCCGCTATCATTTCGACATATCGACTGACAGATGACAATCCTGCGGCCGGCAGCGACGTCTCGCTTCAAATCCGGGCTGCCAAAGAGGCTATTCACGAACTGGGTCACACCTTCAAGCTGCGCCACTGCCCCGAACACAGCTGCATCATGCACTATTGTCGCAGCATCAAGGATGTCGACCGAAAGTCGAATCAACTTTGCCGGCACTGCAAGGTCATGCTGCACGATGAGCTGAAGTGTTTGGGGTTAAGAGAGGGATGATAGAAGTGGTTTCAAAACCTCGTCTGATCATCTTTTCCTGCTATGTGTACCGCCTCTTCTCGTACACCCCTTTAATCCATCATTCCACTATTCCATTATTCCATTGGGATTCAAGCACAGCCCTCTGGGGTGAGGCTCAAGCCGGGTCCTATGAGCCCGGATTCTTTACTTTTGGGTCAGCCATGCTATCACATCATTTTTCTTGGGAACCTTGCCCACGGATTTGACGTCTCCGTTGACGACGACCGCCGGTGTTACGAAAACCCCAAACCGTGCAATTTCCTTGATATCGGTGACGTAATCGACCGTCGCATCGACGCTTGTCTCGGCAACCGCTTCTTTGACAATTTTCTCGGTTTCGTGGCATTTTTTGCACCCGGGTCCGAGCACTTTGATCTCCATTTTTTTTCTCCTCAATTGACATACATCTTTTAGTGGTGAGCTCCTTACTAAACAAGAAGGTTAAACAAATAACCGACTAAAAGGATTCCAAGGCCGACGACCCCTATGAAAGTTGCAATGAGGCGCGGTTTGAGAACTTTACGCAAAATGATCATCTCCGGGAGGGAAAGGGCGATAACCGACATCATGAAAGCCAATACGGTACCCAGAGCGGCACCCTTTTCAAGCAGGGCATGCACCACAGGGATGATGCCCGCCGCGTTGGAATACATGGGAATACCGATCAATACGGACACCGGTACCGACCACCAGGCCGATTTGCCCATAAAGCCTGCCATGATCCCTTCGGGCACATATCCGTGAATACCGGCGCCAACCGCGATACCCA
>JAQAZR010000294.1:0-8229 GCA_032127235.1 Deltaproteobacteria bacterium | reverse complement strand
GGCCGCCAATTCGGCCGCATTCTGTTGTCTGGGCCCCCAATCTTTTAAGGCACCGCTGTTGTCAAAGAGGGTGCCCACCTTCAGACCCTCGGCCAGTGCTGCCGAAGAAAAGGGCGCCATGAGCATGCTGAACAAAACAAGCAGAGTAAGCCTTTTCATAAAACCTCCTTTTTCAAGGAAAATTTGGCCTTGTTTTTTGAAGAGCCGGGAGCAGCATCAATCGTGCTCCCAGCGCCTAGTCGCGGTGATGGTGTCTTCTCAGGGCAGGAAATAAATCAGATGAGCTCATCAACCGGTGTGTACTTGAAATTTAGTGCATCGGCAACGCCTCTGAAGGTTACTTTGCCCTGGACTACATTGGCACCCCGTTTTATTTCGCTGTTTTCCTGCAAGGCTTTTTTCCAGCCTTTGTTGGCCATCTCGAGAACATAGGGCAGGGTGGCATTGGTCAAGGCCAGCGAAGAGGTGCGGGGTAAAGCCCCGGGCATATTACTCACGGCATAGTGAACGATGGTCTCGAGAATATATGTCGGTTGGTGATGGGTCGTCTCCTTTGAGGTTTCAAAGCATCCGCCCTGATCGATGGCGACATCCACCAGCACCGTGCCTTTTTTCATGGTTTTGAGCATGTCGCGGGTCACCAGGACAGGGGTCCTGGTTCCGGGCACCAGCGCCGCACCCACCACCAGGTCCGCCTTGGTGATCAGATCGCGGATAGCCGCCGGACTCGTTTTAACGATAAAACAGTTTGCGGGCATCACATCGCTCAAATACCGCAGCCGCTCCAGATCGATGTCGAGAACGTAGACGTTGGCACCCAGGCCGGAGGCCATTTTGGCGGCATTGCCGCCAACCACTCCGCCACCGAGAATAACCACCGTGGCCGGATCGACACCGGGAACCCCGCCGAGCAAAACGCCGTGGCCGCCCTGCGCCATTTCCAGATACTTGGCCCCCTCCTGGATGGCCATCGGTCCGGCGACCTCGCTCATCGGCTTGAGCAGCGGAAGAGACCCGTCTTCTTTTTGGATCGTTTCATAGGCGATGTTGATCGAACCGGTTTCAATCAGCGTGCGGGCCAATTTTTCCGATGCCGCCAGGTGAAGATAAGAAAAATAGATCTGGCCTTCTTTGAGGTCGTTAAATTCGGAAGGCTGCGGCTCCTTGACGCGCAGAATCATCTCGGAACGGTTAAATATATCTTTGGACGACGCCACGATCTCCGCCCCGGCGTGCTCGTAATCGACGTCCTGGAACCCGCTCGATTTACCGGCCTGTTTTTCGATCAAAACCGTATGCCGGTGTTGTTTCATGATCTCCACGCCGACCGGAGTCATGGCGACGCGATTCTCATCGGCCTTTATTTCTTTTGGTATGCCTACAATCATGGCTCGTATCCTTTATGATAAAAGAATCCGTTTATGGGTCTCTTAAAAAGAAGACGACCCGTTGAAGCGCTTAAAGACAGGCACTATTGCGTACCGGATGCCGTGGGATTATAGCAAGCCGACACGCCGCATTTTACACGTCAATGTCAAAAAGATAAGGAATGCCTTTGAAAGTCCCCCTTTGAAAAAAGGGGGATTGAGGGGGATTTTCAAACGCTGACAAAAATTCCCCCCTGGCCCCCCTTTTTTCCATAGGGGGGAAGGTTTGCCTTAGGTTAATGACATCGACTGACGCGTCATTCTACAACACCTCATCGACGGGAGTGTAATCGAGACCGAAAGCATCGGCCACCGCTTTATAGGTGATCTTCCCGTTGATGACGTTGGCGCCCAACTTGATTTCGTTGCTCTCTTGCATGGCCTTTTTCCAGCCTTTGTTGGCAATCTCGACCGCATACGGCAGAGTGGCATTGGTCAAGGCCATGGTCGAGGTTCGCGGCACCGCCCCGGGCATATTGGCCACGCAGTAATGGACCACACCGTCGACCACATAAATCGGATCGCCGTGGGTCGTGGCTTTCGAGGTTTCGAAGCAGCCGCCCTGGTCGATGGCGACATCCACCAGAACGGAACCCGGTTTCATGGTTTTGAGCATCTCGCGGGTAAGCAACTTGGGCGCCTTGGTGCCTGGAATCAGCACGGCGCCGACGACGACGTCGGCCGTCTTGATGAGTTCCCGGAGAGTCGCCGGGCTGGAAAACAAGCCGAAGCAATTGGCCGGCATCACGTCGCTCAGGTACCGCAGGCGGTCGAGGTTCATGTCGAGGATATACACCTTGGCACCCAGGCCGCAGGCCATCTTGGCCGCGTTGGTGCCGACGATGCCGCCGCCGATCACCACCACATTACCCGGATCCACTCCCGGCACGCCCCCCAGCAACACCCCGTGACCGCCCTGGGCCATTTCGAGGTACTTGGCTCCCTGCTGAATCGCCATTCTTCCGGCCACCTCGCTCATTGGGGTCAGCAGCGGCAAGGAGCGATCCGGCTTCTGAATGGTTTCATAGGCAATGCAGACGGCTTTGCTTTTGATGAGGGCCTTGGTCAGCTCTCCCGCCGCTGCCAGATGCAGGTAGGTAAAGACAATCTGGCCTTCCCGGATCAGGTCGTATTCAGCCGGCAGCGGCTCTTTCACATGCATCACCATGTCGGATCTTTCAAATATTTCACGGGCTGTTGCGACCATCTCGGCACCGGCTTTGATATAGGCCGCATCTTCGAAACCGCTGCCGCTGCCGGCCCCCTTTTCTACCAGCAGCTTATGGCCATTGGCGATCATGACCTCGACACCGGCCGGTGTCATACACACACGATTTTCCTCTGTCTTGATTTCTTTTAAAATTCCGACTTTCATTTTGCCTCCTCCTTTTTTTATGGCGGTTGGTTGCGAGAAATGCCCTCGCAAAATGGGGTGGACGGTTAAAACCATATAGAGCAAGGAGCTTGCCAAATATCGCTTGGATAGGAAATTGGAATCTAATCGAGGAAGAGTAAGAAACGGACCAATTCAGCTGAAGAGCGTAACATTATGAAATTGTATTAAAAATCCAATTCAATCCAACCAAGCAGCATCGAATCTCCTTTGAAATAAACGCTATTTTTAAGCTCCCGAACACGGATGGGGCGCCACAGACCTTTGTTAAGGTGGAAATAAAACGTTCCAATTTATCGCCATATTAGTGATAATTATTTAATATTATTCGGAATATAATTATGGTTTGTATTGTTGCCACTGGTTTATATTGTTGCCATATTTTCTGGTCTTATTTCAGTTTCTTCAACACCTCTACCAATTCCTTTGCGGCATCGGCCGATTTTTGAAGGGCCTTCTGCTCGTCGTCCGCGAGGGTGATCTGAATAATCTCCTCTATACGGTCACTTTCTTGTCCATTTCACGCTCCTTTCTTGCTACAAGTTGTTGCATTATTACAAAACGTTATCTTCCAATGGAATGGAAAACGGGTTAGACCAAGAAACTCCACAGAATTCCGGCACATATGGCGGATCCGATCACCCCGGAGGCGTTGCAGGCCATGGCAGGCATCAGGAGAAAATTGTTCGGATCCGATTTGAGGCCCATCATATTGACCTCACGGGCGGAGCCGGGAACGGCGGACACACCGGCCGCCCCCAGGAGTGGATTGATTTTTTGCTTCATGAACAGGTTCATGATCTTTCCGAAGAGCACCCCGGAGGCCGTGGCGAGGCTGAAAGCGATCGCACCCAGGAAGAAGATGCCCACCGCTTTTGGGGTCAGAAAGACGTCGGCCTGGGTGCTGGCGCCGACGGTAAAACCCAGAAAGATGGTGGCGGTGTCGATGATCGCCGTACGCGCGGTCTGAGCCAGACGGTCGACCACACCGGATTCCTTCATGAGGTTGCCGAAAAAAAACGGGCCCAGCAGCGGGATCGAGGCCGGGGCCAGAAAGCAGCACAGTATCAGGCCGGCGGCCGGAAAGAGCAGTTTTTCCGTCCGTGACACGTCGCGCATATCCGGCATATGGATCCGGCGTTCTTTTTGGGTCGTCAGCAAGCGCATGATCGGCGGCTGAATGATCGGGATCAGGGCCATGTAAGAATACGCCGCAATAGCGATCGGTCCGATCAGGTGGGGTGCCAGTTTAGCGGTCAGAAATATGGAGGTTGGACCGTCGGCCCCGCCGATGATGGCGATCGAAGCGGCTTCCTTGGGCAGAAAACCAAGGGCCAGGGCGCTGATTAGCGTGAAATAAATTCCCATTTGGGCTGCGGCCCCCAGGAGCATCAAGCGGGGCATCGCCAGCAGAGAGGAAAAGTCGGTCATGGCTCCCAGACCCAGAAACACGATCGAGGGATAGACACCGGTAGTCACGCCGAAGTACAGGTAATGCAGCACGCTGTTGGGTTCGTAGATTCCGAGGCCGAAACCCTTGAAAAACGGGATATTCCCCACCAGCACACCGAAGCCGATCGGCAAGAGCAGCAGTGGTTCGTATTCCTTGGCAATGGCCAGGTAGAGAAAAAGCGACCCGACCAGCAACATGATAACGTTGCGGAAGTCCAACAGGTAGTAGCCGGTGTTGGTTAAAAATTGGATGAGCAGGTCCATGGCACCTCTTCCTTCTTATGCGTCTGTTTGATAGGCCGCCCCGGAAAACCACGGCATCAGTCCCGCCAAACGAACCGGCCGTCTCCGGCCGGAACAATGACCCCGGATTCCCGCAGGCTTCGGATCGACAGATGCACGTGCGGCAGCTCGCCACTGTTGGCCAGTTCATAGAGATTCGTGAGCTCGAACGATTCTCCGAGTTCGGCGACCAGCGGCTTCAAGCACGCTTGGGCCTCTTCGATGTCGAAGGCGGGCGGTTTGGGGACAACGGCCTCTTTCGGCACAGTTTTAACCGCCTGTCTTTTCGCTGAACGCTTTTCTGCCCCCTTTTCCAGGAAAGCGGCGATTTTATGCAGCTGCGAGATCACGAGGGATAAAACCGTCAGACCCGCCATGACGATCAGCGCCCCGGCAACTGCCATGGCCCAGCCGTTTTGAGCGGATATGGCTTCAAGACCGTACAATGCACACCTCCTTGATTCGTTTACCTTTTTTCTTTTGAACTCATCGCCCTGCGTTCCGAAGCGATCTTGTCGATTTTTGCAATGATCTTTTTGCCGAGCGCATTGTTGTTCTGGATCAGTTGGAAGAAATCGTTACTCGAAATGGACAGAACCTCTCCATCTGTTTCGGCCATTGCGGTGCCTGTATATTCGAAAGGGGCAATGACGGTCGACCAGCCGATAACCGTTCCCTTCTTGTCGAGGGTGTATGCGCGCCCTTTTTCCAATGAGACCGTAAATGTTCCGGACAAGATGATGAAGAAAGTCATGGCAGGAGTACCCTGCCGCAAAAGTACCTCACCTTTTTTAACGCTCCTTGGTTTCAGCAAAGATGCAAACTGCTCCAGTTCAACGTAGCTCAGGCCCTTAAAAAACGCCAATGGCTCGATGGTTCCAACTTCTATAGGCATGGTTCAATCCTTTTGTCATGTCATGATGCAGAGTTCACACCACATGGTCTGAGTTAAACCGCTCCGCTATTACGGTTCGCTGCGCGCTCAATGCCCAGAATTCAGCGTTTTATCCGATGACCGCAAGCACGTCGTTCATCTGCACCGAATCGCCGCTCGCAAAATTGACGGCCTTGATGGTGCCGCCGACCGGCGCCGGCAGGGCGTTTTCCATTTTCACGGCCTCGAGCACGACCACGGTTTCACCCTCGCTGACCGCATCAAACAGTATGTTAAGCCGCTCGCGCGCCGTCAGCTTGCCCTTCTCCTTGTGCTTGGCAACTGCCTTCTCGCCGCCCATCTGCAGGACCTTTTTCTCCCGCTCCTTGAGATCCTTTATTTTGTCTTCAACCACACCCATGCTGGCTTTCCTTTCATCTGCTCTGAATTCGTATTTTATGGGTCCGGCATGAGCCAACCGGTCTGTTCCATCCATACTTACGGATTAATAACAGGTAAGAACAGCATCTTCAAGCGTCAGCAACGATAGAAATATTTGAACTGGGCAACGCCGGTTTCATTCTGACAGGCCGGTGCGCTCATGTTATACGCACATGGCCCATCGTGCCGCCACGGTGCATGAAAAAGACGCGCCGGAGCCTGGATGAACGGTTGCGAAAAGCGGCTGACTGTCTGAGTCGCTTACGAGGTCTTAGACCGGACCCTATGCCGATGCCGTTTGGAAGGCACGACATTCAAGCTGCATTCGAACTCATTATTTGAAGACGGGACTGGTCCGGGTTTAGAGCCCGTTGGCGGCGAGTTTCAGCCGTCTTTCGAAA
Organism: Deltaproteobacteria bacterium; assembly: GCA_032127235.1. Lineage (GTDB taxonomy): Bacteria > Desulfobacterota > Desulfobacteria > Desulfobacterales > SG8-13 > JARFQH01. Next base: position 1,959 of record JAQAZR010000294.1, on the reverse strand, counting down.
CCGTTCATCCGGGTGGAGGTGCCCACCTTATTCGGTTGTGTCCGTTGAGTCCCGCCCCGGCGGGATTAAGTCCCGCCACGATAGGCGGGATTGAGCCGGTTATGTTAGGCTAGGGATGTGCCCCAAATTCTATTTTCATGTTAAACACTCATGGCCCTTGAGGCCGCCACGGTGCATGAAAATTCTATTTTCGAACTAATGCGGCGGCTATTCAGATGAGTAAATCTCGTATTCGGTCGGCTGACCGAGTAAAGCATCGATCTGGGCCTGGACGGCTTCTCTTTCGGAGTTGACAGACCACTGTCGCCACGCTTCCATTGAATTCCAGGTGCTGATGACCAGATTCTGGCCGGGACGATCGAGCCTTTTCAACGTTTCGCCGGTAATGTATCCGGGTTGGTTCATGGCAAGGTTGCGCAACTTAATAAGCAACGGTCTTAATTGAGCGGCTATGCTTTCAGGTACCCGCCGTTTGATAATAATTTTTACCGCCATATGTCTCCCTTTCTTTTTAAATAGGTTTTTTCCGCTCTTCACATGACGATGGTATGCGGCCGTTTGCTACCGAATAGATAAGCGTCCCATTGACTTAGTGGTCCTGTTCGTAAATACGGTGACGCACCGAGATGACCGAGGCGCCTGGCCAGCAAGGCGTAAAATCGCAGGAATATCTGGATATTCCGAGATTTTGCAACGCAGCCGGACGGGATGCATCGGCGTCCAAAATGGTAAGTTATTATTGAGCGAGCCCTTAAATACTCATCAAGCATGACTTATGCCAGCAGGAGATGAAGAATACAAGAAGTAAAATCAAGCAGATGAAATTAAGCCCGTAACCATAGTCGATCGATTTACTGTGCCGGAGGAACCGGTTTCCTGCCAAGCAGGAAAACTGTTGCTATTACCATGTTTGAAAGGTTTCCCGCCCAGGCGGGATTCAACGTTCTGAGTTGAAAAGCCCTTAAACAACTAATCTCTATTTAATTCTGTCTTCAAGGTGTTCATAAAATCGTTTCACTCAATGAGGTGTGTCGAGTATTCCGGACCTTTATCAACAGGGTAGGCCGTATCCATTGATTTTAACCTTTGAACCTGGAACCTTGAACCCTGAACCTGGTCAGTCTATGTATTAGTAACTGACGTCTTTTTACCTGGCTGGGGTCAGATGGTATTTTTCAACAGCGCGTACAGCCGTGATTGCGACAGACCGGAGAGGTGGAGGACCTGCTTGATGTTGCCCTGAGAGGCCACCAGCACATCTTTCAGATACTGCTCTTCGGCATTCGCACAGGCCATTTCTCTAAATTCCTGCAGCGTGTGCCCTTGAGATGCGTTCGGCTGAAATACATCCGTCTCCGCGGGACGTGCGCACGGTGTGGACAGCGCCGCCTGGGCCACTTCAACACGGATCTTGCCCGGCAGGTGCACCGGATAAAGGGTGGGATCGTGGCGGGCCATCAACACGGCCTGCTCCAAGGCGTTCACCAGCTCGCGCACGTTCCCCGGCCACCGATAGGCCTCCAGGGTTTCGAAAAAAGCCTCTGAAATTCCTTTTTGCTCCAGCTGCAACCGCCGGCAAAGCGCCTGGAGATGGTGGGTTGCGATCGGACGAATATCCGGTACCCGTTCCCGCAGAGCCGGAAGCGAGATGGTGCTGAAAGGTTAATGAATAAAGAGCCCCGGGTAGATCTTGACCCTAATTGATAGTAACGCAATCAGTCTTGGCCTTCGGTTTCAAAAGGCAATCGAACACTGAAAGTGGTTCCTTCTCCCAACTGAGAGGTAACGTCTATCGTTCCACCGTGCTCTTCGACCAGTTTCCTGCTGACCAGCAATCCCAGGCCGGTACCCTGCGACCCTTTGGTGCTGAAAAAGGAACCAAAAATCTTCTCCTTTACCTCATCGGTCATTCCGGAGCCGTTGTCACTGACGTCAAATCTGATAAAATTGTCACTTTCA
>JAQAZR010000293.1:0-3769 GCA_032127235.1 Deltaproteobacteria bacterium | reverse complement strand
GCCTTGATGCGATCCCACTTTTCAGCCCAATCCAACTGGTGGCCGTTCCAATACTCCGGATCGGCGAACAGGTACCCTTCGAGCTTTCCGGTCGGATCGAAGGCCGGCAGTTTTTTAACCGCTTCGGGCATCGGGACTTTTGTCGGGTCGAGACTCGATGGATATTTCTGGTTCTCCGCAACGGCGATGGCACAGTCGGGCGCCAGCATGAAGTTGAGAAGTTTCTGAGCGACATTCAGATCGGTGCCCTTCAACACGAAGATGCACTCCTGCCAGGAGTAGCAGTTCTTGGGCGCCAGGAATCCGATGGGATGTCCCTGGTCCTGCAATGCGGCCACACGGCCGGACCAGGCGACGGTAGCGTATATCTCCTCGTTGGCCAGCAGACTCATGAGCTCCGCGCCGGAGGCCCAGTACTTCTTGACCATGTCGCGCTGCTGGCGCAAGGCTTCCCACATTGCCTTCATGTCTTTGATATTGTTGGGGTTCTGACCAGTGTGCAGTGCGGCGTACCAGATGTTGGTGCGCCAGTCGCCCCAACTCCCCAGTTTCTTGTCGAGTTCCTTGTCCCACAACAGAGATGCACCGAGTTTTTCGGCCTTGCTCTTGCTGATATGTTTGGTGTTATAGGCGATGCCGGTCTGGCCGAGGTCATACGGGACGGCCGACAACGAGCCCTTCGATATGGCTTTGTAAGGTTTGACCATGGCCGGCATGACGTTTTTGAGGTTGGGGATTTTGCTCTCGTCGAGCGTGGCGCCGTAGCCCAGCCCGATGTAGCGGGCATAGTCGAAGACACCACTCAAATGGGCCAGGTTGAACTCGCCTCCCGGCGGAAACGAGGCTTTGACGCGCGTCAGGTAGGTGTCCATGTCACCGAATTCTCCGTCCACGACTGTAATCCCCGTTTCCTTGGTGAAGGGCTCGAAGGCGTATTTCTTGAACGCTTCGGAAACCACGCCACCCCAACCGTCGAAGCGGATGGACTCGGCGGCCCAAGCCCTGCGGGCAAAGGAGCCGAACGGTCCGCCCAGCAACCCGAGTGCAGCACCCGCCACGCCGATCATACCGATAAAATCCCGCCGGCTGATTTTGCCTTCCCGGTACCGTTCTTGCAGTCTGTCCAATTTTTCACTCAATTGTTTTTCCATGTCGTCCTCCCTTCGTCTTGTGTCCATCCATTTATACACAGCGTCGAAATAATAGCGCGCTAGCCAATTGTATCATCGATTTTAAAACTAATTTTTACGGTCAATCAGGCAGAACGCTGTGTATGTCTGCGCAATTATTTATGTCGTTTTGTATAGGCCAACCTCTCGGCCGCATAAATTAATTAGTGCCCATCCGCGGTTTCATGAAGGGCACTGGTAAGTTTCCGATCCAGAAATGTGCAATTTTTCGCAAGTTCAAGGAAATCTGCGGCATTGCGCGGAGGCTTACTGCTGTATGCCGCACAAGCGATTCCAGACCTGTCACGCCAAAGGCGTGATTGACGCCGAAATTGCGGAAAAGGGCCATTTATGGACGGAAACTGATTACTTTTCACGGTCCCTCGCGAACCTGCGGGAAATGGTCCCAGCCAGAAGCGGTATCGAAATGGTCAAAAAAATCATCACCGCACCAAGAGCGTTGATTTCGGGACTGATGGAGTTGCGCAGCATACCGAAGATTTTGACCGGCACCGTCTGGTTCTGGGCGGTGGCCCAGAAAAGGGTGGCGGTCACGTCGTCGAATGAAATCGTAAAGGCGAACAGCATACCGGCCAGAATCGCCGGCATCAACAGCGGCAGAGTGATGTCTTTGAAGGTTTGAAATGCGTTGGCCCCCAGCGTCAGGGCGGCTTCTTCATATTCGCGCTTGATTCCCACCAGTCGGGCCTGCATGACCAGCAGTACGTAGGGCAGTGTGATGACCACGTGACCGATCAGCAGCAGGATAAAGCTTTTGGGCAGTTGCAGCCAGCGGATAAAGAGCAAAAGGGCCACACCGAGAACCACCTCGGGAATCATGATCGGCGCCAACAGCAGCGTGTTGAGGGCGTTTTTGCCTCTGAAGTCGTAACGGACAAACGCCATGGCCGCCGGGATGCCGATAGCGGTTACCAGCACTGCCGTCAATGAACCGAGGACCAGTGAATTCTTGAAAGCCGTCAGGATACTGCTGTTCTGGGCCAACTTGACGTACCACCTGAAACTGAATCCTCTCATCGGAAAAGAGCCGAACTGTTCCGGATTGAAGGAGAGCATAATGACGGCGACGATCGGGGTGAACATAAAAACATACACGAGAATGGTGTAGAGCCGGATCAACGACCATCCCGATACTTTAAACACGCGGCTATTCTCCCTTGAAACTTTGAAATATCCGGTTGATGCCCAGATATCGGTTGTAGGTGTTAATGATGATGCCCAGCAGAATCAAAAGAAGCACGCTGATGGCCGAACCGAATGGCCAGTCGAGGGTGCCGATGATACGTTTGAAAATCAAGTTGGCGATCATATCGTTGCCGGGACCACCCAGGATCATCGGCGGCAGGTAGGTACCGGAGGTCAGAACGAACACCAGCAGGCAGCCGGCACTCACGCCGGGCAGGCTCAGCGGCAGCGTGACTTCTCTGAAAGCCTGCCACTCCGTGCAGCCTAAACTCCGCGCGGCCTCCAGAAGGCTCTTGTCGATTCCCTCCAGGCTGACGTAAATGTTGAGGATCATAAACGGCAGCAGGTACTGAATCAGCCCTAAAAGAACCGCCCCCTCGTTGTAGAGCAGACTCAGCGGTTCCGACAGGATGCCGAACTTGATCAAGAGGTAGTTGAACAACCCGGTATCGCCGAGAATGTTGATCCAGCTCAGCGTCCGAATGATGAAGCTGATCCAGAAGGGGAGCATGATCAACAGCATGAGCAGTGATTTGTGCCGGGTTTTACTGCGGTAGAAAAAATATGCCGGAATGTAACCCATTACCAGGCAAAGCGCCACGGTTTCCAGCGAGACCCGGATCGTGCGGATCAAAACGGAAGGATAAAAGAAATCGGCGAAAAACTTGGCGAAGTTTCCGAATTGAAAGGCCGGGACATCGGCTCCCGTCGGCGTTCGCAGCCAAAAACTGTAGACCACGATGAAGCAAACCGGGATCACCAGAAGAAGGAAAACTGCACTGAGAGCGGGTGACAGCAGCACCCAGGGTCTCCATGCTTTTTCCTGCATCGGCCTCCTTCCATCGGTTGACTTCCGTTGTTTACCAGAATCGCGAACTCAACAACTTGAACAAAATTGCTCGTCTTTTGGCTCGTCTTTTGGCTCGTCTTCTGCGTTGCGTTAAAGCCCACATACATAAAGTATGCAAACTTCAACGCGCCTTGAACACAAACCAAAATCCTTCGTAATTTTGACCAATTTATTTCGTCCCCGATCCTTAGCAGTGTCTGCGGCTCTTTTATCTTTTGTAGATAGATTGCCCTTCGATGTCAAGGTATTAAACCCGCCCGGGTTTCCGAGTGGGAAAAGTGATGCTTAAATTCGCCATGTCATTAACCCGAAAGTTGAATCCCTAACTTTTAAAAGGAAGCTTGTGAACGGGTTGAACGGCACAAAAGAGAATCGCTTCCGATACGTCACGTTTTACTCGCAGGATAACGGATGAGCCCTTCCTGAGTCACCGAGGCGACGAGTTTTCCTTCCCGGGTGTAGACCCGGCCGTTGCTCAGCCCCCGGGCTTTGCAGGCATTGGGGCTGGTCATGACATACAGCAGCCACTCATCCATCCGAAATT
>JAQAZR010000292.1:0-13892 GCA_032127235.1 Deltaproteobacteria bacterium | reverse complement strand
ATAATCGTCAACGGATTGAAAGGGTAAGCCATGGACAGCCAGCTTCCCCACCGGGCTTTCCTCAGAGATTTCCTGTATATCCTTTTCAAACGCAAGCTCCAGGTCCTGATTTTTTTCTTCGCCACCATCTGCATAGTGACCATCGGCACTTTCCTCATGCAACCGACATACAAGGCCACTTCTCAAATCCTGTTGAAAATCGGCCGGGAAAATCAGACCGTGCCAGCGGTGCCCAGCAGCAACAACAACCCGGTCATTACTCTCAACCGCGAAAAGCAACTCAACTCTGAAATCGAAATCCTGAAGAGTCCCAGCCTGGCCCTTGAGGTCGTGAAGGCGCTGAGACCGGGAACCATCTATCCGAACCTGGGCGAGCAGCCGAAGGGCGCTCTCGCGAACCAGAAACCGGAATCGGCCACCCAAACTTCGCCGGCACAGGAAGCCGTCTTGAAACTCGTAAAGGACCTCGAGGTGGAAGCCGTCAAGAAATCGAATGTGATCGAGGTCAGCTACAAGAACAAGGACCCCCAGATCGCGGCCTCCGTCCTCAACTCACTGGTCAGCCTCTTTCTGGATCGGCACCTTGCTGATCACAAAAACCCCGAAATATCCGCCTTTTTCGAGGAACAATCCCGCATACTTAAAAATCAGCTGACCGGCTCGGAAAAGCGGCTCGAGGACTTCAGGAAGACCCATGATCTGAGCTCCCTCGAAGAGCAGCGCAACCGCCTTCTCGCGGAGCATTCGAAACGTCATACAGACCTGAACCAGACCGAAAGCCAGATCGTGGAGACCCGCAGCCGACTGGAACAGCTGCGCCTTCAGCTTGCCAGGGTGCCCCGCAACATCCCGCAGAGCGAAACAATCAATCACGACCCCTTAATAATCAACTCGCTTCAGGCCAGTCTCGTGGCACTGGAGTTGAAAGAAAAGGAACTGCTCAACAAATACACCGAGCAAGGCCGCCTGGTCCAAAACGTCAAGGACGAGATCGCCATGGTCCGTAAAAAACTCGACACCCGGGAGCAGAAGCGCTACGGGAAAAGCAGCTCCGGCACGAACACGACCTATCAGCGTCTCCTGGGGCAGTTGCGGGCGCAGCTCGGCAAGGTGCCCCGGACGATCCCAACAGATCAGGAAGTCGACCGCAACCCTGATTTAATCAACTCGCTTCAGGAACGACTGGTGGCGCTCGAACTGAAGGAAAAGGAGCTGGTCAACAAGTATACCGAGCAGAGCCGCCTGCTTCAAAACGTCAAGGGCGAGATCGCCATGGTCCGCCGGAAACTCGACACCCAGGCGGAGAAGCGCTACGGGAAAAGCGGCTCCGACGTGAACACGGCCTATCAGCGCATAGAGGGTGAGGTCTTCAAAAACGAGGCCGAGCTCAAGGCGCTCGTTGCCAAGCAAAAGACCCTGAACGAGCAACTGGCCCCCTACCAAGACCAGATCGACAAGATCAACCGCATCGAGGTGGATCTCAACCAGCTTGAGCAGGAGGTCGAGGTCGACCGCCAGAACTACCGGCTTCACTTGACCGGGTTCGACGAGTCGCGCAGCTCGAACGCCATGGATTCGGAGAAGATCGCCAACGCGAGTCTGCTCGAATCGGCCCACGTTCCGCTCAAACCGGTCAGCCCCAACAAGCTGCGCAACCTGATGCTGGGCCTTTTGTTGGGCGCGTTCGGCGGATTGGGCCTGGCCTTTTTCATGGAGTACCTGGACGATAGATTAGAGCGACCCGAGCAGGTCGAGAACGCCTTGAAGTTACCTGTCCTGGCCTCTATCCCGAAATTTAAGAGTTAAGCTAAAAAGATTTCATTGGTCCAACTTGTTTCAAGTGAAGCGCTCCCTGGCGAAGGCCAATACGTCCTGTCGTCCATGATCCGAGTGAAGCGCTCCTCAAACTTCTTTGCCTCAAATCTTGTGTCTGCCGGCCCAGTGAACTATGAAGCCCATTTCACCGGGGCGGCAACATCGCCAAAGACAAGCCGGCCTCGACAAACGATCAGCTTAGTCTCTTATAGAAGGTGACGCCATGGGAAAATATTTCAAAGCACTGGAAAGTGGCGAAAAAGGTGACGCCATGGGAAAATATTTCAAGGCACTGGAAAGAGCCGAAAAGGGAAACGGGCGCAAAGCGCCGGAGGCACCGCTCAAGCCGATCGCAGAGACATCCCTTCCCATTCCTGCGCCGGAAGCCGCTCATGAACCGATGGACTGCTACGAGGCGCTCAAAACCAATATTCTGGCGCGTTATCCCGGCCAGGCCATCAAGACGATCCTTTTTTCAGGCACCATTCACGGCGACGGCGCTTCGACCACGGCCATCAACTTTGCCACCACACTGGACCGCAACTGCCGGCTAAAGGTTCTGCTGATCGAGGCCAACCTGAGAGCACCCAGCCTCCACGCAGCTTTTCGCATCGAACCGGAGCCCGGTTTGTCGGACCTTATGTCCAACGGCGATAAGCCCGACTTCTATATCAAGAAGGTCAAACCCGGAAACCTCTCCGTAGTCACCGCCGGCTCGAAACTCACGGGAGCGGCAAGCCTTTTCGAGTCAGACCGCTTCAACGAATTTCTCACGTCAGTGCGCGTCGTCTTCGACTACATCATCCTGGATGGCCCCCCCATTCCCAGTTTTTCGGAAGCAAGGGTGCTTTGCCCCAAAGTGGACGGGGTGGTTCTGGTGATCGAGGCTGGCAAGACCCGCGAACATGTCGCCCTCTGGGCCAAGAAAGAGCTGGAGGAAGCCGGCGGCAAGGTCCTTGGCGTGGTGCTCAACAAACGCAAGTTCTACATACCGGAGTGGATATCCAAACGGCTTTAGCAAGCCGTTTGGCGATAGTCCCTTATCCCGGTAAACGCTTAATTAATCGAGAAAGGAGATGCTCCGCGTGAGCTTTTTCAGCTATCCGTCGACGACGATTGTGGTTGCGCACGCCCTGATCGTCGTCGTGATCACCGTCCGCGTGATCATGCGGCGCCCGGCGACGGGTGTCGCCTTGGCGTGGCTCTTCCTGGTGGCACTGCTCCCCTTTGCCGGCGCGCTCATCTATTTTCTGATCGGGGAGCGACGGATCGGCCGCAGGCGACAGCACGGGATCGGCACCTTGCGGACCGACTTCAAGAAAATCTCCGATGCCGTGATCCGGGAGGGGCTCACGGATGTCGACTGGTCGCGTCACGCGCCGGCCGCACGTGGCATAGACCGGCTCGGGCAGCAAACCGTGGGCAGTGTTACCGTTCACGGCAGCAGCTTTCAGTTATTTTCCGACACCCAGCAAGTACTTCACACCATTGCCCGGGAAGTGGATCAGGCTGAGTCCAGCATCCTGATGGAGTTTTATATCTGGAACGAGGGCGGAGCGGCCGACGAAGTTCTTGAAGCCGTCATCCGGGCCGCTGAAAGAGGCGTTACCTGCCGCCTGCTGGTGGATGCGCTCGGCGCCGTGTCCTGGTGGAAAGGCCGGCAACCGCAGCGGCTCAGAGACGCCGGCGTCCATTTAAGGGCCGCCCTGCCGGTCGGGGTCTTCCGGACTCTTTTCGGCCGCACCGACCTGCGTCTGCACCGGAAGATCGTCGTCGTCGACGACAAGACGGCCTGGACGGGCAGCATGAATCTCGTTGACCCGCGCTTCTTCAAGCAGGAGGCCGGTGTTGGTGAGTGGGTCGATGCCATGGTCCGCGTACAGGGTGCCGTCGTGGCCTCGCTCGCCGCCACCGTGATCGGCGACTGGTCGCTCGAGACCGGCGAACCGCTTCGGGATCTCATCGAGAGTTCGGGCCTCCATCTGGTTGAACCACAGGGTTCGGCGGACATCCAGGTCGTCCCATCGGGTCCGGGGCAAACGGGCGACGGACTGCTTCAGATGTTGCTGGCGCTGATCAACGCCGCCCGCGAAGAGTTGGTGCTCACCACCCCTTATCTGGCCCCGGACGACGCATTGATTTATGCGCTGCGCGGTGCGGCTGGCCGCGGCGTCAACGTAACGCTGATCGTACCGCAGAAAGTCGACTCCTTCCTCACCCGCTACGCGAGTCGCTCTTACTATGACGATCTCCTCGAGATCGGCGTTGAGATCTACCTCTATCGCGGCGGCTTGCTGCACACGAAATCAATCACTGTCGACGGCGCGATGTCGATGTTCGGAACGGTGAATCTGGACATGCGAAGTCTTTGGATCAACTACGAGGTGTCGCTCATTGTCTACGAGCCCACTTTCGCCGTCGACCTGCGGGCGTTGCAGCAGTCCTACATCGACGATTCAGACCGGCTCGACCCGATGGCCTGGAGTACCCGAAGGTTCGGGTCGCGTTTCCTCGAGAACACGCTGCGTCTGGTGAGCCCTCTCCTCTAAACGAACTCAGTATTTGCAAAAAAAATTGACGGCAAGAAACGGATAGCCCCTTCGGCAGGCAAGCCTTATGATGCCAGCAGAAGTGACAAATTATCTGCGACAACTTTGATTAACTCGTAAAAAGTCGCATGTCCGACGGTTTCGTAAAAAATTCGAGATCAAGGCTTGCGAATCCCGAGGAATGAGGCGTACTTAACGTACGCCGCAGTGACGAGGGATGACGCGTAACGCAGATATCGGACTTTTGACGAAACCGTCAACTTTGTTTGAGTCGGCAAAGATGAAGATATGTTAAAAGAAAGGGGGCATCTATGAAAAGCCAGAATGATTATGCCTATGCAACCGATCAGGCACGCTGGGAGGCACTCGTCCGGCGCGATCTAAACGCGAACGGGCTATTTGTATACGGGGTCCTGACGACTTTCATCTATTGTCGTCCGGCCTGTTCGTCACGGCTGCCTAAATATGAGAATGTTCGCTTCTTCGATACCTGCAAGCAAGCCGAGCAAGCCGGTTTCCGCCCCTGCAAACGCTGTCATCCGACATCAGAGGCCAGACACGACAGCCTTTCGGCTGCCATCGTCAAGGCCTGCCATATCATCGAAACCCGTGAGGAACACGTGCCGCTCAACAATCTGGCCAATGAAGTTGGCTTGAGTCCCTTTCATTTCCAACGGCTTTTTAAGAAAATGGTCGGCGTCACGCCCAAGCAATACGCCATGGAGATGCGCTTGAAACAGGTTCGCGCGGGCTTGCAAACGGATGCGTCCGTGACGGAAGCGATCTATGCGGCAGGCTTCGCGTCGAGCAGTCGCTTCTATGAAAATGTCGGGACCGCTCTTGGAATGAAGCCCTCCGAGTACCGAAGGGGAGCCGCGGGAATCAGCATTCGGTTTGTGGTGGAAAAGTCCTTTCTCGGATGGGTTCTGATAGCCGCCACCGCAAAGGGAATCTGTGCAATCGAGTTTGGAGACCGTCCTGACATTTTAGAGAACCGATTGCGGGAAAAGTTTTCGAAAGCCACGATATTGGACAATGACGACATTTTCAAGACGTGGGTGAAACAGATACTCGCTCACCTCGAAAGCCCACAGCGGACTTTAGGCCTGCCTCTGGACATTCAGGGAACGGCATTTCAGCGCCTCGTCTGGACAGCCTTGCGTGAGATCCCACCCGGCTCCACCGCAAGCTACGCCGACATCGCGGCAAAAATCGGCCACCCGAAGGCCGCGCGGGCGGTGGCGCAGGCCTGCGCGTCCAATAAAATCGCCGTGGCAATACCGTGCCACAGAGCTGTGAGGCGTGACGGAGGTCTCGGCGGCTATCGATGGGGCATGGAGAGAAAAAGAGCGGTACTCGAGAGGGAAGCCTGTTTGAATAAATCATCCGTAAACGCGAAAAGGTCAGGCCTCAAATAGAAACTTGAAACTTGAGACTCGAAACTCGAAACTCAGAACTCGCAACCTGTAACCTGCAATTCGAAACCAAGGTAGGCGCCTGAGCCCGGCTGAACGGTTTCGAAAGACGGCTGAAACTCGCCGCCAACGGGCGGTCTAAGCCCGGACCAGGCCCGTCTTCAAACAAGGTTTTCGGGTTTGCCCCCAATGGTGTGCCTTTCATGCGGCATCGGCATTGGGTCTGGTCTAAGACCCCGTAAGCGACTCAGACAGTCAGCCGCTGTTCTCAACCGCTCATCCGGGCTCAGGCACGCCATTTTAATGCATCTTGGTGGGTTTTATGGCTTTTGTCGTTTAGTGAATAGAATCAATGATATCATTCAACTGACGAAACTGACCTAACCGACTCAACGGACTCAACCGACCTAACCGACTCAACTGGCACAACTTAACAGAGGACCACAGAAACGGGAGCGACAATGCGGACGCCGGAGGAAAGCAAAGTGCTGGCCGTGCTGGCCAAGGAATGGGAGTTTAAGGGACCGCCGGGAATTATGGACATCAGCGACATCGTGGCGGTTCTTCCTCTTGCTCCCAGTGACACGCTTGCGGCACTAAAGGCCTTGTACACAAGTGGTTTGATCGATATGAACACGCTTAAAACCAGTGCATTTCTGACGCCAGAGGGATACGCTTCCGCCGATTGTTCAGGGAATCGGAATTGCGAAGAGAGCTGAAGCCGGGGATGGTGAATACACCGTATTCGTCTGGGTATGATCGTGTCCCTTATTTTTTTGAGCCGCTGTTACCATATCAAAAAAATGCCGCCGACGATGCGGACCATACTGAGAGGAACCTCGAAAACCTTCAGCATTAATGACATCAGTCGATTCAAATCGACAAACAAAGATATATAGGCTTTAAGATGAGGTATATGGGAAGGTGTTACAGTGAGGACATTCTTTTGGGGCTTCAGAGATGAATTAAACGGGAGAAAGCCGGATTATTCTAAATTGTTCTGTTCGGGGCCGCCGCCGACACCGGTACGCCGTCTGACCCGCGGACCGGCGCCTCCGGCCGGCCGCCAGTCCCGGGGCTGACGGACCGTGTGGAGCAGGTGGAGTTTGTTTTGCTTTTTCAAGCGGTAGTAAATCAACGCCCAGGCGCAGGGAACATCGGCATAGATCTCGCAGCTCCCATTTTGGGATCCGCCGCACGGCCCGTTGAACAGGCTCTTGGCACATCGGGCCACGGGACAGATGCCGCCGGTGTAAGACAACACGCAGTCTCCGCACCCCTGGCAAACCTCCTGCCACACGCCGGCCTCGTTGGAGGCGCCGTAAAAGGTGGTGTTCAACGCCGGGATCACCGGCAGCGGTTCGAACACGTCGCCCAGGGTTTGAACTCCACAGCCGCAGGCCAGTGACAAGATCGCCTCGGTGCCCTCCGGAAGGGCTTGATAGGCCGAAACGAGGTCCCGTTCGCACTGTCGAATGATCGTATCGACTGCAAAGACCGGGGGGTTCCCAGCGAAAGCAGAACTTCGGGACAGCTCGAGTGCCAGCTGCCGGGCCTCGCGGTCACCTCCGGAAAGACAAACCGTCACGCAACTCCCGCAGCCGATTATCAAAACTTTGCGGAAGCCCGATAAAGAGTCGACAATCTCCTCAAGCGGCTTCATATTTCCGACGATCATCTCATCACCTTTCTTCGAATCCGGGACCCGGACGGAAATGGGCGCGGACCAGGGCGTCGACCTCCCGCCGGTGTTTAGGGCAGAAGGGATCGACTTCCGCCTTGCGGCGTTCCGTCACCGTTTGTTTGAAGGGCACCGTGTAGAGCGGTTCGCCGCAAACGCCGCAGCGCACGAGATCCAGGGTGACGACCTCGTCCCAGGCACTTTTCAGAAAGTGCTGAAATTCGATGGCCTGCTGTGGGCAGACACGCCAGCACTGACCGCAGCGGGCGCACAAGCTCATGTTGTGCCGCAGTTTTCTAAGGTTGTCCCGGTCTTCATAGTCCAGAGCCGAAGCCGGGCAGTTCTGAACACAAGCGAGGCAGCCGTTGCAGCGATCGTTCACTTGAAAATACGACATTTGGCACTCCTAAGGGTTCACGAAAAAATAAGTTCGCAATTTTGGTCGTTGAGGCGCCCGGCTGGCAAGGCGCGAAAACGCAGGAATATCTGGATATTCCGAGTTTTCGCAACGCAGCCGGACGGGATGCATCGGCGTCCAAAATGTGACGTTATTTTTGAGTGAGCCCTAAGTACGCAAAACGGGTTTAACGAATGCGGCCATAAATTTTCAAACATGTTTTTTTGAAACTAATGGCTTTTTCACCGTAGAGCCGCAAAGAGCCGCAGAGGGTATTTATTTTTTATGTTTGCTGTTGACCCCAGTACCATCTGCCAGAGCTACGGGGCAGGGAGGACGGCAAACATAAACTTCAAAACGCTTAAAACGCAATAATCTTCTTCCGCATGGCGGCCTGATTAAGAATTGTGACCCTATTGCCCGTAAGACGTGTCTTTTTACTTTCTGCCCTCTCAGCAGAAAGTAAAAAAAATTATTTGCGATCTCTGCGGCTCAAGCGAAGCGGGCGGTGAATTCATGCTTAAACAAATTTGTGCTCAGTAGTAGGATTCATCTTTAATAAAACCACCCCTGCCGCCCAGTGCTACTTTCCCGGCGGCTTTCCGGACCCGCGAATCCTGCTGCCGGTAGTCTTCGACGTAATCCAGTGCACCGGGGAAACAGTAGCGCACACATTGAGGGTCACCGCCGCAAAGGTCGCACTTGAATACCGTGTGCCGCTCGGACTCGAAGCCGAGCGCCCCGAAGGGACAGGCGGCCATGCACATCCGGCAGCTGATGCAGCGGTCGTAGTCGATCAGGACCCGGTCCAACCGGCTGTCCCTGTATATCGCCTCTCTCGGGCATACCGCCATGCAGGGGGCATCCTGGCAATGCTGGCAGATGACCGGCAGGTAAAAGCCCTCGGCATCATGCCGGATTATCCGGATGCGGGCCTGGGCCGGATTTCGTACACCGGATTTGACCATGGAACAAACGGTCCGGCAAAGTGAACAGCCGTTGCATTTTTTCGGATCGGCTATCAGCGCGCGATGTGTTTTCATCGATGATGACCTGTTGCCGCCTGTAGGCTGATGTGATGTCATTTATAAATTGTCGAGAGGTCACTGGCTGTCGATCCGGCGGCTGATGCCTTCGACGGCCGATTTCATGTGCGCCACCAACTGCTGCATCTTCTCGTCACTCATGCTCGGTTTGAATCCGACGACCCAGATGGCCGACACGGGCTGACCGCCGCTTCTGATGGGCGCGGCCGCTGCCCGCACACCGGAGATGTATTCTTCGTCGTCGAAGGCCACACCGTCGCGCCGCACCTTGCGGATCTCCTGCAGGTACCGGCGTTGATCGGTAATGGTGTGCTCCGTATACCGCGGCAGCCCTTTGTCGCGCAGCAGTTCCGTGACCTGCCCCTCCGGCATGGCTGCAAGAAAGAGCTTTCCGGTCGCGCCAGCCAGAAGCGGGATGGTCGTTCCGACCGGAGAGGTGATTTTTAGATTTTGGGTCGACTCGACGATGTCCAAAACCGTGACGTGGTCGACGTTTCTGACGCCCAGAAAAACGGATTCCTGGATTTGAGCCATCAGCTCTTCCATGAAGGGTCGCGCCGCATCCTTTAAATCGATTCGCGCGTGGGCCGATCGGCCCAGCTCAACCAACGTCACACCCAGGGTAAACTTTTTGGTCCGGGGATCCCGCATAAGGGCCCCCTCCTCTTCCAGGGCAGAGACAATGCCATGGACGGTGCTCTTGCCGATCCCCAACTCCCGGGCCACGTCGCTGAGCGTCAGGCCGTTATGTTTTCTGGCAATGAGGCGCAGAACCTGAAACGCTTTTCCGACGATCGGCGCTTTGTAATTATCGGTCATTGTTCTCCATGATGAACATTCTTTTCATCCAGGTTATACGACAAACATCGGACTTGTCAACCCATAATTAACCTTAAATAACAATAAGTGGCCGTTCTTGGCAAATTTCACTTGACATGGCTGCGATATCTGTTAGGGTAACCCTACTCATGCGTTCATTATAATGAACCATTTGGCGGACGGCCGATATCCGCCGCCCAATCATCGAAAGGAGCCTGTCATGGCCATCGAAAAAGAGCGCCAGTCAACCGCTGAAAGTCTCCGCCAAACCCGAACATACGGCAAGTTTCGCTGCCACAACCCCAGCTGTATGGGCAGGCTCCAGCCAGGAGCCGGCCAGAAACAGGTCAAATGTCCGGAATGCGGCATGGAGTTCCGGGTCTACTGGATCCGGCCCGATTTCCCCCGCATTCGCGGACCGGTCTGGGATGTGAATCGCAAGCTCGCGCAAGAAGCACTGGTGAAAAAGGAGGGAACCCATCATGGCGTTGAATAGAAAAATTGCCTACATCGATCTGTCCACCGGCGAGGTCGAGGTCAAACCCATTCCGCTGGAGGTGCGCAAAAAATATCTCGGGGGCCGGGGTCTCGATGCCTATCTGCTCTACAATCACACCCAAAAAGGCTGCGACCCTCTCGGACCGGGCAACGCATTGATCATCAGCGGCGGGATTCTGACCGCCACCTGCGCCTCGGCCACGGCCCGCACCCACATCATGGCCAAATCGCCGCTGACCGGCCTGCTCGGCAGCGCCAACATGGGCGGATTCTTTGCACCCGAAATGGCCTGGGCCGGTTTTCACCATTTGGTCATCACTGGCAAAGCCGAATCGCCGGTCTATCTCTTCATCCACAACAACACCGTCGAGATCAGGGACGCCGGACACCTTTGGGGCCGTATGACGACCGACACTCAGTGGGCCATCCGGGAAGAACTCGGTGACGAGGAAGTCAAGAGCTGTGTCATCGGACCGGCTGGTGAAAACCTGGTCCGCTACGCCAATGTGATGACCGGCATCAAAAACGCCGCCGGCCGCACGGGCATGGGGTGCGTGATGGGGTCGAAAAATCTCAAGGCCGTCGCCGCCCGCGGCACGCTGGACATAAAGATCGCCCGGCCGGCCGAAGCCCTGGAATACAACAAGCGCTTCATCGACCAGATCACCAGCGCCAAGGTCAACCAGACCCAGGGCACTCTCGGCACCCCCTTCATCTGGGGCGCCACCAATTCCTGGGGCGGACTGCGCACCCGCAACTTTCAGTACAACCAGTGCGAATACGCCGACGACATCGAACCCGAACGACTGGACGAGATCGCCACCGAAACCATCGGCCCGTATCACATGACCGGCTGTTTTGGCTGTCAAGTGCACTGCCGGGCGCAGTACAAGATCCCTTCCGGCCCTTACGCCGGGAAGTACGACGAGGGGCCCGAGTACACCTCTCAGGGGGCTTTCGGCGCCCTGCCCGACTGCACCAACGCCGTCACGGTTCTCACGGGCAACCACCTGGTCAACCAGTACGGCGTCGACAACCTCGAGATCGGCAGCATCATCGCCTGGGCCATGGAACTCCGCGAAAAAGGGATTCTGACCGACAAGCAGACCGATGGCCTCGACCTTCGGTTCGGCAACGACGAAGCGGTCCTCGAAATGCTTCACCGGATCTGTCTCAGAAAGGGCTGGTTGGGCGACACCTTGGCCGATGGGGGCATTCCCGCGGCCGAAAAGATCGGCAACAATGCCTTCGACTATCTCATCCAGGTCAAGGGCATGAACAACCTGCACTCGGACGAACGGGGGACCCCGGCCCTGGCCCTCAACATCGCCACTGCATCCAGGGGTTCTGACCACCTGCGCAGTCGCCCGGCGATCGACCTGTATCACCTGCCGGAACCGGTCCTGCGAAAAATTTACGGTAACCCGGTCCCCTATGACGGACCGCTCAGCTCGGAGCACACCTCCTACGACGGCAAGGCCTGGCAGGTTTTCTGGCAGGAAAACTGTTACATGGCCGTGGACTGTCTGGGCATCTGCAAGTATCACACGGTATTTTTAGGGGCGACCCTGCCGAATTTCGAAGACTGGCCCAAGGTTCTTTACCTGAACACCGGACTTGAACTGACGCCCACCGACATCTGGACGATCGCCGAGCGCTGCAACATGATCGAAAGGCTTTTCAATCTCCGCGAAGGGCTGACACGCAACGATCTGAAAAAAGGCGACACGCTCAATCATCGCTACTTCGACGAACCCTGCCTGCGCGGCGCACCGGACGTGGTCGGTCGCACGATCGACCGCGAAAAGTTCAAGCGGATGATCGATGAGTTCTACACGCACAAAGGCCTGGACGAAAACGGCGTTCCCAAGCCGGAAACCCTGCAGCGGCTCGGCCTCGAAAATGAACCGTCCCACCTGCTCTAACCCAGCAGGTTGTATTGCGAAAGGAGAACGAGATGGAAAAGGTTCTGAAGATCGACCACGAAAAATGCACCGGGTGCCGCCTGTGCGAACTGGTGTGTGCCGTTAAACACGACGGGATTTCCAATCCGGTCCGCAGCCGCATCCGGGTGATCAAGTGGGAAGCCGAGGGCGTGTACATCCCGATGTCCTGCCAGCAGTGCCAGGATGCTCCCTGCCTGATCGGCTGCCCGGTGGGCGCTATTTCCCGTGATGAGGAATTGGGCCGCGTGACCGTCGACTACACCGTCTGCATCGGCTGCCGCACCTGCGTGTCCGTCTGTCCCTTCGGCGCCATGAACTTCAACACCATCGACCGCAAGGTCATCAAATGCGACCTGTGCGACGGCGATCCCCAGTGCGTCCGGTTCTGTGAGGTGAAAGCCGTAGATTACGTTGATGCCGGCGATATCAGCATTCAGAAAAAAAGGATCGCCGCCCAGCGGCTGTATGCCGCCGAAAACCGCTCGGCCGCAGTGCAATCCGAACTCTAAAAACGATTCGCGCTCAATACTGCAGCGGATGCCTTCACACGGAAGACATCCGCTGCAGTTGTTCTACAGCCTTCGACCAAAAAACTTCCGTATCACCGCGACGGCAGCGTTTCGTGAACGCGGACACGGGGGTCCTTTCCCGACCGGTGGTTCACCATGATCATGCCCAGGCCGACCATGCAAAGCGCCAGCACCAATCGGGTGGTGATCACTTCTCCGAGCATCAGGGCACCGCTGATCGATATGCCGAAGACCGGCACGAAAAAGGTAAAGGCGTGCAGCAGGCTGACAGGGTAGCGGTGGACCAGCTCGAACCAGAAGATGAAGCTCACCGAGGCAACGACGATGCACTGGTAGAAGAGCGAAATGCCGGTTAACACGGAAAAGCCGGACATCAGCGGACTTTCGGTGAGAAAACTGAGACCGATCAGCAAAGGAAAGGAAAAGAACAGCTGGAAGAAAACCGCCTGCAGCGGCCGTGTCTGTCCGGTGAGGAAGCGTTTGATGTAAAGTGTCGTGGCGGCCCACAGGGCTCCGGCAACCAATGCCATGAAGTCCCCCTTCGGGCTTCCGCCGGTCGACGGCCCCAGGTTTCTGACAAATAGAAGCGCCACACCGGCAAACGCCACGATAAGGCCAGTCCCCTTCCACCAATTCAGCCGGTCGTCTTTCAGAAAGAAATGGGCCCCCAGTGCAGCGAAAAAAGGCGCCGTGTAAACCAACAGATAAGTGCGGGAAGCCAGGGTATACTGCAGTCCCACATAGATCAGGGCAAATTCGGCCGCAAAGAGCAGCCCGACAACAGCCCCGTGTCCGGTTATGACGGCCGAGGGGAAAACGGGAATCCCCCGCCGCCGCATATAGAGAAATATGAAAACGGTGGCCACCAAGGATCGCAGCCCGGCCATAAAAAGCGGGGCCACTTCGCGTGCGGCGAACTTGATGAACGCCATGTTGGCGCCCCAGGTCATGGCCAGGGCCAGCAGGATAACCACCGTCTGCCAGCGCAGTTGGGCTTTATACATTTTGATGCTCCGAAGAAGGAACACATCGGAAACCGATTTCGACTCAGTAATTCCCGGCGAAAATAAGGAACCTATGGATTTTGCCGGGCGACCAAATTTTAAAGCGCTCAGCCGCCGGCCAGCATGAGCGTAATATGAATCTGGTCCCCGTCGGTGGTCGGTCGGGCCCGTTCATCCGGATAGGCGCTCGCC
>JAQAZR010000291.1:0-3390 GCA_032127235.1 Deltaproteobacteria bacterium | reverse complement strand
AAAAGAGTTTCGCGTCGGCGATCTTGCCGTCTACCCGGCCCACGGCGTCGGGAAGATCGAAGCCATCGAAAGTCGCGTGATCAACGGAGAAAAGCATGATTTTTACATGATGAAGGTTCTCGAAAACAACATGCTGATCATGATTCCCATCCGCAATGTCGATTCGGTCGGTTTGAGAGACATCATCGATAAAAAGGATGTCCCCAAAGTCTACGAGGTGATGAAGGCCAAAAAGGAAACCCTGAACGACAACCAGACCTGGAATCGCCGCTACCGTGAATACATGGATAAGATCAAAACCGGCTCTCTTTATGATGTGGCCGAGGTTTTTCGGGATCTTTCACTTTTGAAATTGACCAAGGACCTGTCTTTCGGTGAGCGCAAGCTATACGACACGGCTCAGGTCTTGCTCGTCAAAGAACTGTCAACGGCAAGAAAGACCGACGAAGAGACCATCATCTCCGAAATCGAATCGTTTTTCACGCCGGCCGAAGCCCAGGATTCCAGTCTCTAAATTCTCCTCTCAACATGCCCTCCACCGGTGTTTTTCACATCGTTGTCGATCCCATCGATTCAGGGACGCGCCTCGATCTGTTGGTTGCCTCCCGTGTATCCGCCTTGACGCGCTCTCAGGCGGCAGCCTTGATTCAGCAGGGCCAGATTACGGTCAACAACCTGTCAAAAAAGCCCGGTTACCGTTTGCAGGCGAGGGATGCGATCACCGGTCGTATACCGCCGCCGGCTGACACCGCGGTGAAAGCGGAGCCGCTGGCCCTGGATATTCTCCACGAAGATGACGATGTGATCGTCCTCAACAAGCCTGCCGGAGTGGTCGTTCACCCGGCCCCCGGCCACGCGTCGGGTACTCTGGTCAATGCCCTGCTGTATCACTGTCCGACCATCGGGCCTATCGGCGGCGAGTTGCGGCCGGGCATCGTTCACCGGTTGGACAAGGACACCTCCGGCATACTCGTTGTCGCAAAGAACGCGACCGCACATGCCCATCTTGCGGATCAATTTGCCGCTCGCAGCATTCGCAAAATCTATCTGGCTGTCGTCTTCGGCGAGATGGCCGACGACAGCGGCGTGATTGAACTTCCGATCGGCCGGCATCCGGTGGACCGAAAGCGCATGTCGACCAGCAGCCGCAAACCTCGCAAGGCCGAAACCCGCTGGGAAGTGCGCGAGCGGTTCAAAGGCCTGACATTGGTCGAATTGAATTTGAAAACCGGCCGAACCCACCAGGCCCGTGTCCATTGCGCCGCCATCAATCATGCCATCCTGGGCGACCCGGTTTACGCCGGCCGCAAGGTGGGCCGGGCTCCAACCGCAGCCACCCTTGTGCTCATCCGGCAGGTCAAACGCCAAATGTTGCACGCGTGGCGATTGACCTGTACCCACCCGAGTCGTCTGGTGTCGGTTACTTTTGAAGCCCCGCTTCCGCAAGACATGGATCAAGTGATCGTTCATCTGCGCCGTCTATCGATGCCTTCCGATTGACCCCGATCCGACGGGTCCTGCCTCTGCCGATTATGGTAAGGATCGCGAACGCAACAACTTGAGAAATCGATTTCGTTGAAATAATTGTCCTGTTGGTGTAGCTCAAGAGTGGCGTCGCCATGACGCTGCGATCTGTTTCGAGGAGGTTTGCAGATGATGCAAAAGCCCTTGTGGCACGCGATGAGCCGCGATGCGGTATTAGAAGAACTGGAGACCGACCCGCTGAACGGTTTGTTGCCGGATGAAGCCCGAAGGCGCCTCGACCGTGTCGGGCCTAATGAGCTCAAACATGAGAGAGCCATTTCACCGATAACGATATTCATTCATCAGTTCAAAAACATTCTGATCGTCATTCTGATCGTCGCCGTGGTCCTTTCAGCACTGGTGGGCGAACTGGTCGATGCCGCTGTTATATTGATCATCGTCGTCTTTTGCGCCGCGCTTGGATTCGTTCAGGAGTATCGCGCCGAAAAGGCCCTCGAGGCGCTCAAGAAGATGCTGTCATCGACGGTGACGGTCATTCGAAACGGATTGACGGCGGACCTTGCAGCCACGGAAATCGTTCCGGGGGATATCCTGGTGTTGGAGGCGGGCGACAAGCTGGCGGCTGACATCCGTCTCACCGAAAGCCATTCGATCCATTGCGACGAGGCCGCGCTCACCGGTGAATCGGTTCCCGTCGAAAAGGCCGACACGGTTCTGCCGGAGGGCACGGCGGTACACGACATGACGAACATGGCCTTCACCGGCACAACGATCACTTTCGGCCGTGGACGCGGCGTTGTTATCGCCACCGGCATGCAGACCGAATTCGGTAAAATTGCCGAGCAGGTCGCCGCGGTCGAGGTGGACAAAAGCCCGTTGGAGAAGCGTACCGACGAGATCGGCAAGTGGCTGGGTCTGATCAGTTTTTCGATTTGCGGTCTGGTTGTCGCCATCAGCCTGGTGCGCGAACTGCGGTTCGGAACGGTCGACACGGACTTTGTTCTGAGAATGCTGATGTTTGCCATTGCATTGGCCGTGGCCGCGGTCCCCGAAGCGTTGGCGGCGATTGTCACCGGGGCCCTCGCGCTCGGCATGCACGCCATGGCCCAAAAAAATGCCCTGGTCAAAAAAATGCCGGCCGTCGAAACGCTCGGGTGCACCACCGTCATCTGCACCGACAAAACGGGGACGTTGACACGCGGTGAAATGACCGTCCGACGGGTGTTTACCGCGGGCCGGTCGATCGAGGTCACCGGGTCGGGGTATGATCCGGAAGGAGCCTTCAGGGATTCGGGCGGCCGGTTGTTGACAATTGATGCTGCGCTCAACCACCTGCTGACCGGCGGGGTGCTGTGTAACGATTCGGAACTTCGCAGTGGTGAAGACGGTTGGACCATCAAGGGTGATCCCACCGAAGCCGCTTTTCTGGTCGCGGCCGTCAAGGCCGGCATCTCACTCGAGGAAACACGTTCGGCGCAACCGCGAATTGAAGAGTTTCCGTTCAGTTCTGAAAGAAAGCGCATGACGACGATCCATCGGCAAGAGAGCGGTCAGCCGATGGCGTATATGAAAGGGGCACCCGAAGTGGTCTTGAACTGCTGCACCTTTATGCTCGAAGCCGGCGAAATTGTCCCGCTGACTTCCGAAAAGCGTGCCGACATCATGCATAACGGCACGGCCATGGCGGGCGACGCCCTGCGGGTGTTAGGGGTCGCATCCCGGCGTCTCATTGAGGTCAATGGCCTGGATGATGCGATCGAGACCGACATGGTCTTTCTCGGTCTGGTCGGCATGATGGACCCGCCGCGCGAAGAGGCATTGGCCGCCGTTCGAACGTGCCGTGAGGTCGGAATCAAACCGGTCATGATCACCGGTGATCACCTGCAGACCGCCGTGGCCGTGGCC
>JAQAZR010000290.1:0-9030 GCA_032127235.1 Deltaproteobacteria bacterium | reverse complement strand
TAACCGGGCACCCCAGGGACTTCGGACACATCCATATCGTCCAGCAGTTGATCGAAGGTGCAGTGATAGCATTCGTAGTTCAGCGTGCAGAGTTTCGGGGCCTCCACGCGACCGGTCAATACATGGCGACAGGGGCGTGACGAGCCGTGATATCGCTCCTGAAGATAGCGCACCCAACGGGGAGCGATTTTCTTTGAATCCTCGTTGTCATCCATCTCCATCGCCTTGCGCATACCCGTGTCGAAAGGGCAGTTGTTGCAGTCGTAAGCGTGGTCGCAGAGCCGGTAGTTGATCACACCGGCCTTCATCCAGATGCATTCGTTTTCCAGCACTTGAAACCCCTCGATTCGGCGCGGCCTCGAAAGGGTTGTCTTGGCAGTTTTTAAAATGGTTCGCTTTTTCATCGTCATCCATCCTTTCTGTTGAAGGTCACCGTAGGACAATACCCCCAATCGATGTGCTCCTTTCCGATTCACGAGGTCGTTTCATGCCGGCCCACCGGTGTCGATAATCGTATTGAGTCCGGCGCAGATTCAACGGAGAGACACCGCGTGCCGTCGAATCTGTCGGCGGGCAGCAGTCGATACCGCACGGCGTTTCATCGGCAAGGGCCCGACCGGAGGGTATCGAACAGAGCGTCGCGGCATCGGTCCCATTAAGCGGCCGCACAAAGAAACTCTCGGTACGCAGGCCGTTTCTGGAGCCCCTTTTCTGATTCGGTATCATCGAGCCATTGGTCGAAGGCACACCGCGCGCAGTCGTACTGCCGCAGGCACATTTTTGGCATCTCGATCGTACCGTCAAGAACATGGCAACAAAGCCTCGCGTCGCGGGCAAAAGATCTTCCCCTTTTTACTAAGGTCGCCTCCATTGTCATCACCTCCTTGCGGGTTGAATCGACCCACCATGGGTTGTCGACCACATGGCTTAACCGTCTCTACTGCAACCGGGATGCCAAACGCAGCAGTAAAACTCACAACTTTATGGAATCATTATCAATAGGAAAAAAGAGAGATGGAAGAGAAGAAGTGGCTGCCCGGAAACCGGTGTTTTGGGCGATGCTATTGGCTACACCGAACAAGGTGGATTGCGGGTCATATAAAAAATATATATTGATTTTAAGTAGTTAAAAGTGTTGCCAATGGCGACACCCGATGGGATAAAAATTTACAGGGTTGCGGGGGTCTATTGCGGACCGCAGCACGGTTTCTCAGTGAGTCTCTTAAAAAGGAGTCTTGCGGTCTCAGGCAGGACGAAGATCAAATTTTTTAATCTTGCGCCACAGGGTCGTGCGGTCGATGCCCAGATCGCGGGCGGCTTTACTGCGGTTCCAACCGTGTTTCCTGAGCACCGCCAGGAGGTGCTCCCGCTCACTCAGGCTCGCCGCTTCTTCAGCCGAAGAATCCGGCAGCCGATCTTTCAATAAATTGGGCCTGCGATACCGGAGGTAATCGGGCAGGTGTCCAGGCTCGATGGACTCCTCGCGGCAGATGATCAGGGCATGTTCGAGGATATTTTCGAGCTCCCGAACGTTGCCTGGATAGGAGTAGTTGAACAGAATCTGCAGGGCGTCTTCGGAGATGCCGACATGGCGGTTATCCCGGATGGCGGCCATTTTTCGCAGAATATGGTGGATCAGCAAGGGCAGGTCGTTGCTGCGGTCTTTGAGATCCGGCATTTCGATTCGAAACACATTGAGCCGATAAAACAGATCCTCACGAAACAGTCTCTCGGCGACCAGCGCCTCGAGGTTCCGGTTGGACGCCGAGATGATCCGCACATCGACCTTATGGGTGTGACGGCTGCCGAGCGGGTAAAATTCTCTGTCCTCCAGCACCCGCAACAGTTTGGCCTGAAGCGCCAGCGGCAGGTCGCCGATTTCGTCCAGGAAAATCGTCCCGCCGTCGGCTTCATTGAATCGCCCGGGTTTGTCCCGCTCCGCACCGGTAAAGGCCCCTTTCACATAACCGAACATCTCCGATTCGAGCAGGTTGTCGGGGATGGCGGCGCAGTTCACCTTCACAAACGGTTTGAGCGCGCGCCGACTGACGGAATGAATGACCTTTGCCAGAAGATCCTTGCCGGTACCGGTAGACCCCTCGATGAGAATGGTGGCATCTGTGGCCGCCACCACGCCGACGGTCTCGAAGATTCGCTGCATGGCCGGGTCTTTTCCGATCATGTCCTGGAAGGTGTAGCGCTCCCTGATGGCTTGATCGAGTTGCCTGACGAGCGTGAGATCGTGGAATGTTGCCAGTCCACCGATGATGGTTCCCTTCTCATTTCGCAGTGCCATGTAGTTGGCCCGGATCGGAATCGTCTCGCCGTTTTTGGTGGTCATCCTCCCGTGCCGGCTGCTGCGGCTGGCACCACTGGCGATCGACTCCTTCAACAAGCACTCATCCTGAGCCGCCGCCCCTTCGAATACAGCCGTGCACGGATTTCCGATGACCTGCCGCCGGTCGAAACCAGAGATTTTCTCGGCCTCGCGGTTGAAAAAGGTGATATAGCCGCCACGATTGACGGTGAAAATACCGACATCCAGATTGTCCAGTATGAGTTTCAGGCTGCGCTCTTCATAATGAATCCGGTTGACCAGATCGGCAATCGGGGTGTGGTCCTGTAGAATCGTCAGACACCCGACGATGTTGCGCTGTTCATCATAGATGGGGGTTGCCAGTCGGGTCAGAAGGCGTTTGGTTTGATCTTCGTTTAATATCTCCACATCGGGTTCATCGGTGGTCGGATCGCCGTT
This sequence comes from Deltaproteobacteria bacterium, assembly GCA_032127235.1. Taxonomy (GTDB): domain Bacteria; phylum Desulfobacterota; class Desulfobacteria; order Desulfobacterales; family SG8-13; genus JARFQH01. Next base: position 6,275 of record JAQAZR010000290.1, on the reverse strand, counting down.
TCGTCTGAGCAGGCACTGCACCATGCACGGAACGCCGGTAAACACTTCCCGGCAATCCTGCCCCATGACCTCGTTTTCGCGAAGGCCCATCAACGCCTGGGCGCTGTAGTTCATGGCGGTAATCCAGTGGTTGCAATCGACCGTGAAAGCCCCGATGTTCAGCTCGTCGAGCAACTGCAGCCATTGGTCGCAGCGGATGGTGGCGCCGATTGGTTTGGTTGGTTTCAAGGTCAAGCCGTCCGTTGATTCGTGATCAGCCATAAATGGTTTTTACTCCAACGGGTCCCGCCTATGGCGGGATTATCAGCGGTTGTTCGGCGGCTGATGGCGAAAAAATAAAAATAAAGGGGAAGGCACCGGCAACCGCCGGGCAAACGACATCATGTCACCTGACCCGCAAACGGCAGGTGGATGGTGAAGGTGGTCCCCACCCCCTTTTTACTTTCGAAGGTGATGGTTCCCTTGTGGTGCTCGACGATTCCGAAAACCGTTGCAAGGCCAAGCCCGACGCCGTAACCCTCTTTCTTGGTGGTAAAGAACGGCTCGAATATGTGCGGCTGGTCTTCGGGCGCAATTCCCTGGCCGGTATCTCTGACCGCAATCCTCACCGTTTTTTTATCTGAATCGGTGCCGGCCGTCAAATCGAGACGGCCGCCGTCCGGCATGGCATCTATGGCATTGAAGATCAGATTGATGATGCATTGCTGCAGCTGGTTGTAATCCCCTATAATCCCCGGCAGTCCTGGAGATACCTCTACGGCAAGACGGATGTTGCTCAATTCGAGTTTGTGCTGGCTCAGAATAACGCTGCGCTCGAGCAGTTCGGCGGGATTAACAGCGGTGAAGGCCGGCGGAGACTTGCGCGAAAAGGTCAGCAGGCTGGAGATGATCTGGGAGCAGCGGCCGGTCTCGTTCTCGACGACGGCCAGATAACGCTGGAACTTTTCGCGATGCTCGGCGTCCAGCGGACCGCGGTCGGTGATGCGGATCATCAGCCGGATGTAGTTTAGAATTCCCGAAAGGGGATTGTTGATTTCGTGCACCAAACTGGCCGCCAGCCGCCCCAGAGACATCATCTTGTCCTGGTGGAGGATGCGGGCCTGATTGGCAATCTCGCGCTCGAGTTTGCGGATCTCACGCAGATCCCTGATGAAGCAGACCAGACCGTCTTCTTGTCCCTGATCCAACAGCACCGCAGCCGAAACTTGAATCGGGATGGTGCGTTCGGCGGCACCGAGCAGTGTGGTTTCGTACAGGGTGAGCCGGTTCTTTCCGCCGTAGGCATTGCCCAATAGCGCTTTCCGTATCCGGCCCTCCTCTCCTTCCGGAAAAAGTCCTGCCAGGGGCATGCGGCCGATCACCCCTTCCCGGCCGTATCCCGAAATCGATTCCATGCTGCGGTTGAAGGTGACCACCAGCCCGCTCCGGTCGCAGGCCAGGATGCCGTCCATGGAGCTTTCGATCAGGTTTCTCTGGAAGGTGATGGTTCTGACGAGTTGCTGGCTGGTCTCGGCCTTTTCTTTCTCCAGCAGGTCGGTGTAATCGGCCAGCTGTTTGCGGGACGTGTACCGCTCACGAGCCCGCTTCAGGGCCAAGTGCAGGGCCTCGTCGTTGATCGGTTTGGTGATGAAATCCGAGGCGTCGAGTTGGAGGGCCCGGATGGCCAGCTCCATCTCGCCGAATGCGGTCGCCACGATCACCTCAATGTCCGGGAACCGCTTTTTCAGGGATTCGAGCACCTGCAGGCCGTCCAAGCCGGGCATGCGAATATCGGTGATCACGATCTGCGGCGAGAATGTTTCACACCTCTGGATTCCGGTGACACCATCCGCTGCCGTGAGCACATCGTAACCGGCGTCTGACAATGCAACCGTCATGACATCGCGGATATCCTCCTCATCGTCAATCAGAACGATTTTCCAGGACGAAATGTCGGTCATTGACTGCGCTCCAGAGCGGGACGGGGCTGAATCGAATGCCGGCTGTTTCTCAAGACCACGAGAGATAAGCCGCCTGTCGACCGTTAGCACATTCAGGTAAAAAACGAAAGCCGTGATTACCGGATCATACAGTGCTTGACCCAGGGATGCGCCACCGCTTTCATCCGGTGCATTTGTGCACTCGTGAAGGCCGGCTCGGTGCGTTGAAAAAAAGAAGGGTTCAAGAGGCGTTGGTTCTGAAAGGGTTGCAGCACATATCGATCCGCGCCCTCGATCAAGCGCGCGATGGCACCAATGACGGTTTCATCGATGATCGGTCTGGCACAGGTGGTTCTGAATTCGTAGTCCGGGGCCGAGGCCATGATGATGCGGATGCTCTCTCGCAGGGCCTCCGGCCTGTCTTCGCTCTGAAACACCGGGACATAGCGCCGGGGGTCGGTCTTGATGTCCATCGCCACGTAATCGACCAGCCCATCTGCCACCAGGTGGCGGAGGACGTGGGGCCGACTGCCGTTGGTATCCAGCTTGACCGGAAAACCGAGGTTTTTGACGGCTGCGCATACTGCAGGAAGATCGTCCTGAAGGGTGGGCTCGCCGCCGGAGATGACCACTCCATCCAGAAGCGAGCAGCGCGCCTCGAGGAAGGCATAGAACCGATCCAGGGTGATGGGAAGGCCATCGGCCGGAACCCCGCGCGCGAGTTCCGGATTGTGGCAGTAAGGACAATGGAAGTTGCACCCGGTCAGAAACAGCACACAACTGATTCGACCGGGAAAATCGATCAACGAAATTTTCTGCACACCGCCTATGACCATGACGCACCCGCAAAGTCAATCATGCTGTCAAATGATGGCAGCAGTCCACCGGGGTGCAGTTTTCGACAACGACCCTCGTTGTCGAGGACGGCACCCGCGCCGGGGTCGGTTCCATGCTTTCCGGCAGTTCGGTATGAAAGGTTTTGCGGCGGCGGAATTCGGCTTGTTTGCCGTCATTCCACTGTTTGATCGGCCTCAGGTACCCGACCACCCGTGAATAGACCTCGGTGGCCGCGTTGCACGATGGGCAGACATCCTGCCGGCCGTTCAGATATCCGTGCGACGGGCAGACGCTGAAAGTCGGCGTGAGAGTGTAATACGGCAGACGGTAACTGCCGGCGATCTTGCGAATCAACCGTTTGAGCACCGTCGTGTCCGTGACCTGCTCCGCCAGGTAGATGTGCAGAACGGTGCCGCCGGTATACCGGGTCTGAAGATCGTCCTGCAGCCGCAGGGTTTCAAATAGATCGTCCGTATAGTTGACCGGCAACTGGGTGGAATTGGTATAGTAAGGCACTGCGCCGCTGCGAAAATCGGTTTCGTTGGCGCAGATAATGTCCGGGTACATTTTCTTGTCCAGCATCGCCAGCCGGTAGGAAGTCCCTTCAGCCGGCGTGGCCTCCAGGTTGAAAATATCACCGGTTTCTTCCTGTATTTCGGCCATGCGGTCGCGGATAAAATCCATTACCTCCAGAGCGAAGATCTGCCCTTCCGCCGTCGCAATGTCCTGACCGAAAAAGTTCAGACAGGCCTCGTTCATCCCGACGACACCGACGGTCGAAAAGTGGTTTTTCCAATAGAGACCGCTGGCATTCTTGACATCGCGCAGATAGAACTTGGTGTAAGGATACAGATTGTTTTCGGTAAACCGCTCGAGAATCTTGCGCTTGATCCTGAGGCTCTCCACGGCCAGCTGCAGCACGTTCCGCAAACGGTCGAAGAAATCCGTTTCATTTTCGGCCGTGTAACCGAGGCGGGGCAGATTGATGGTCACCACGCCGATCGAGCCGGTCAGCGGATTGGCACCGAAAAGACCGCCGCCTCTCTTGAGCAGCTCGCGGTTGTCCAGCCGCAGTCGGCAGCACATGGAGCGCGCGTCATCCGGGGACATGTCCGAGTTGACGAAGTTGGAAAAATAAGGAATGCCGTACTTGCCCGTCATTTTCCAGATCGGTTCCAGGTTGGGGTTGTCCCAGTCGAAATCGGCGGTGATGTTGTAAGTCGGGATCGGAAAAGTAAACACCCGTCCCCTGGCATCACCTTCCATCATCACCTCGGCGAAAGCCCGGTTGATGAGGTCCATTTCGGGTTGAAAATCCCCATAGGTCTCTTCACGGTGTCGGCCGGCAAGGATCACCGGATGGTCCGCCAGGTTTTTCGGCACGTACAGGTCCAGGGTGATGTTGGTGAAGGGGGTCTGGAATCCGACCCGGGTCGGGATGTTGATGTTGAAGACAAACTCCTGCAGGGCTTGCTTGACGTCGCGGTAGGACAAGTCGTCGAAACGAACGAAAGGCGCCAGCAGCGTGTCGAAATTCGATAGCGCTTGAGCGCCGGCGGCTTCGCCTTGAAGGGTGTAGAAAAAATTGACGATCTGCCCCAAGGCGGACCGCAGGTGCTTCGGCGGTCCGCTTTCGACCTTTCCCTCCACTCCTTTGAACCCGTTCAGCAGCAGGTCCTTCAGGTCCCAGCCGACACAGTAAACCGACAGCAGGTTAAGGTCGTGAACGTGGAGATCCCCGCGCTTGTGGGCGTCCCTTATCTCGGGCGGGTAGATGCGGTTGAGCCAGTATTCGCTGGTGATGTCCGAGGATATGTAGTTGTTGAGACCCTGAAGCGAATAACTCATGTTACTGTTTTCTTTGACTTTCCAGTCGAGTTTGCGAATGTAGTGCTCCACCAGGTCGATGTGGGCGCGCGTGGCGATGTTGCGAATCTGGGCATGCTGCTCGCGATAGATAATGTAGGCTTTGGCGGTTTTGTAGTAGGGGGAGTCGAGCAGGACGCGCTCGACGATGTCCTGGATCTCCTCGACCTCGGGCACCGGACCGAGCCGCAATTCATGCGCCAGTGTCAGAGCGCGCAGGGTCAGCTTGCGGGCTTCGCGTTCTTCGAATTCGCCCGAGGCGTTGCCGGCTTTGGCAATAGCAGCCGTAATTTTGGATGAATCGAATTCAACAACCCTGTTGTCCCGTTTTTTGATTTTTTCGAACACAATTCCCCCTTCTGCTGCAGAGCGCAGTAGTATATGTGGCACGAACAGATGAAATAATGGGAATGATGGTTTCCGGAATTGAATCTGGCGTTCAAATGAAAGCGATCCCCGGGGATACGACAGTCGATCGCAGGAACGACCAAATCGATTGATAGGGACTATATCGCAATATGTAGTATGGTGTCAACAATAAAATTCAAGATGTGGTGTCATAAACGACATCGGCCGAATGATACTCCGGTCCCGAAGCCTTGTGAAAGCCGAGGGGGGTCAGGGCATCCGGCGGTTTGCGACCGGCGGCGTTACCCAAATGTAGTCGCCGTATGACAGGTCAACCGTCTCTCCGGCAGGGGCCAGATAAACGGTTCGATAGGAAGCTCCCGTAAGATTGAAGGCCCGCTCCGGAATGCCGAATTTGTGAACGATGTGACCGTTGCCGGCCAGCACCAGCATCAACCGATCGTCCAGGTTGCGGGCGATAGAGGCGGCCATGGTGTCTTCCCATACACACTGGGCCTGGTAAAAAAAATCGAAATCGGCTTTGCCATGAAATGTGTGTGCTTTGAAGATCGTCTCGAGGTAAGTCCGATGGGCGGCATTGGACGTGTCAATGTGGTGCGGCAAATCCTGCCGGTCGCAGCCCAGCAGACTGTCGATGCCGCCGATCCTGACTTTCGGCGGAATGTGGAAGGGGATGTTCAAACCGAAAAGTCGAATCTCCTTTTCCTTGATGTGCTCCAGAATCGGCTGATAGAGGGTGAAATCGAAGCGCCAATTGGCGTACCAGTGGGTTTTCTCTAAAAAAGCCTCCTTTGTCAGCTTTCCTGCAGACCACTGGTCGAGAACAGGCTGGTAGGTGAAGTCGACCATCTCCATCCCGACCGCGACTCTCGGGTTGATATTCGCAAGGGCTTTCAGGATCTCGAGCTGAATTTCATGGTGGGCCGGATCGGTGTGAATCTCGCCGACATAGACGACCCGGCATCCAGACAGATCGGCGAGCATCTCGTCAAAGGTTACCGGTGCGCCCGTGGTGCCTGAAATGATTTGACCGACCTCGACGTAGCGGTCACGGTCTTTTAGGAAGAGTCGCGGGGGTGCAGCGGCGCAGGCAAAGACGAACCCGACCAGACATGTCGCCAGAAATATTTTACTGATCATCTGTCCTTCTTTCGGTACCGCTGGAGAATACGAGTGCGGTACGACGGCTTGATTTTTTCGTTGCCTGTCTGTAGAATCCCATATGCTCTATGATCAGAATCCGGTCCACCGCAAGGTGATTACACCCTGGTATGACTCCCGCAC
>JAQAZR010000289.1:0-6117 GCA_032127235.1 Deltaproteobacteria bacterium | reverse complement strand
CGCTGGGCAGCAACGCTCAGCAGATTACCCGGGAGCAAGTGGACGATGTCGTCCGCCAGGTGATGGCGGAATTCATGCATAGTGTAAAATAAGATCCGATTTCGGCAAGCAACTGTCGCTGTATTAAAATTTATTCAATATATCAATTTGTTATGAATAACACTTTCAGAGTAGAGGTGCCATCGTGATGCCATTGGTTCAAAAAGATAAGGGAGCCGTTTCGATGAAACAAGTAATTTCGTGCCTGGTGACACTGCTCAGCGTTTGGATAAGCTCACCGGCATGGGGGGGTGGACTGTGGCTGTACGAGGCGGGTACCCCCGACTTGGGCACAGCCTCGGCGGGTCGGGCGGCTCTGGCTTCGGATGCCTCGACGGCCGCCACCAACCCGGCCGGCATGACCCGACTCGAGCGCTCCCAGATGCTGGCGGCCTTCCAGGGAATTTACATAAATTCCCGATTCGATGTCGACGTTGCCGACTTCGGCGGGGGTGGCGGCGGCAATGCGGGTGGGTTCGTGCCGAGCGGCTCACTGCATTACGTGCAGAGCCTCACGCCGGACTGGAAGCTTGGGATCAGCGTCGGCTCCTATTTCGGCCTGGGAGCCGACTACGACGAGGCCTGGGCCGGCCGCTATTACACCACCGAAGCCGAACTGCTGACCTTCGGTGTCAATCCCGGGGCCGGCTACCGGGTCAACAACTGGCTGTCGCTGGGCGCCGGCTTTAGTGTGCTGTATGCCAAATTGACGCAGACAGCCGCCGTCAACAACAGTGCCGTGCCCTTGCAGGCAGGTTTGCCGGACGGCCAGCTCAAGCTCGAAGACAACGATACGGCCTTCGGATTCAACCTGGGGGTGCTGCTCGAGCCGTTTGAAGGAACGCGCTTCGGCATCACTTACCGGTCGAAAGTGGATCTGGAGTTCAAGGACGTGGCCAGCCTCAAGAACATCGGACCGGTCCTGCGGGGGCTGCTGAATCTGAGCGGGCTGGCCAGAAAGAGCGTGGACATCGATATGAACATCCCTCAGGCGGTGATGCTGAGCGGCTACCATCAGATCAACGACCGGTGGGCGGTGATGGGCAACATCGGCTGGCAGGACTGGAGCGATTTCGGCAAACAGGACCTGACGCTGCGGTCAGTCAACTCGATTACTTTCACCCAGGATCTGGAATACGATGACACCTGGCACTTTGCCCTGGGCGCTCAATACCGGTTTGACAAAAACTGGCTGTGGTCTGTGGGCGCTGCCTATGACACTTCGCCCACCGATGAGGACACCCGCACCCCGGATTTGCCGCTGGATCGACAGATCCGCATCGGCACCGGTATTCAATACGACTGGAATGAGGATGTGACCGTGGGGGTTGCCTACGAGTATCTGGATGCCGGTAAGGCCGAGATCGACCAAGAGGGTGGCCCCCTGCAGGGTTCCCTCAAGGGTGAATACGACACCAACGCGATCCATTTTTTCGCCGTTAACCTAATCTGGAAGTTTTGATGACTCCCCCGGACACCACCTCCACAATAGGAGAACCGTAATGAACCGTATCTTTTTTATTCTATTGTCTTTGACCGTTTCCGGGTTCTTTTTTGCAACCCCTGGGCTGTCGATGCAGCCCATCCCGAAAGAGAGCGGCATCAGCGGATTTATCAACGTCGGTGCCGGAGGCATTTCGGCCGAAACCAACATGATTGCCGGAAACAGCCTGGGAGATATCGGAAAGAAACGCATCGATTCGTTGACCGACAGTCCCGATTCAAAGGGCGATGTGATCCTGGTACTCAACGGCGAACTGGCCTATACCTTCGCTTCGACGCGCACCCAGCTGTTTTTCGGCAATAGCCTCGAAGATTTCATCCGTTTCGAAACGGCAACCCTGGCCGGCGTCCGGCAGGAGCTGCCGGACAACAGCCTCCTTGAGGTCAGCTACGTTTTCTCCGCCATTCCCACGGAGGTCTGGGCCGATCCCTACGTCGTCGACCTCAATCGGTCCAAGACCGACCGCACGGCATCGGGAGTGCGCCTGCAATACGATAAAATACTGGGATCGGATTTCCAAATCCAATTCACCTGGCGGAGCATCGAATTGGACGACGAACTCAGCGGTCTTACTCAACTGGTCGAGCGGGGGGATCTGACAGTCGCCCAAACAAAGTTGTTGGACAGAGAGGGCGACAGCTACCAGTTTGAAGTTTTGTATCCCTTTAAATTCGAAAAAGGCAAGCACGTCATCGCGCCCGCTTTTAATTACACCCGCCTGGATCTGGACGGCGGAGCCATGGCCAACGATCGCTACCAGGGTCAGCTGACCTATTTTTACACCGGTGACATATTCAACGTGGCTGCAAACCTTTTGTATGCATACGCCGATTATGACGAAACCAACCCCATTTACCTGAAGAAACGACATGACAACACCTATGGCGGCACCTTGAGCGCCTTTTATAAAAATTTATTCGGCGTGGAGCGACTGAGCCTTGTTGGAACCATTGCCGGCATCAAAAGTGATGCCAATATCGACTTTTATGACACCACGATCGGGTTCTTGAGTCTGTCGGTTTTTTATCGGTTCTGAGCGAATGACATGATATCAAATCAAAGTATTATACTCGCGCGAGTCGATGCAATTGATCTTCGACCAGGGCATCGGCGACATTTTTAATGCCCGGGTGGCGGGAAATTTTGTCAACGACGCATCCGGGAGCGCAGCCCTATTTTGAGGGGCATGGTCGACAAGGGGCAAATCGGACTGGAGGGCGCTATTTACGACGTCCATAATAACTGAATCCTAATAAGAAAGGAGTATGACCCATGAGTAATCTGGTTGTGATTGAATTCGATAATGAGGAAGCGGCTTTTGACATGCGTGCCGAGCTTGCCAAGTTGCAGAAAGAGTATTTGATTGAAATGGATGACGTCGTGGTCGTCACCAAGAATGAAAAAGGCAAGATCAAGCTGCACCAGGCCGTCAACTTGACCGCCGCGGGAGCGGTGGGGGGCTCATTCTGGGGAATGCTCATCGGAATGATCTTCCTCAACCCGCTTTTAGGCGCGGCCGTGGGGGCCGGCGCCGGTGCGCTGTCGGGTAAATTGCGCGACATCGGGATCAGCGACGAATTCATGAAGGAACTGGGGGCGAATCTCACAGAGGGAACGTCGGCCCTTTTTATCCTCGTTCGCAAGGCGACCGGTGACAAAGTCCTCGACAGGCTGAAGCAGAAAGGTTTAAAAGGGAAAGTTCTTAAAACCTCGCTGACCGTTGACGCGGAAGATGAGCTTCGGAAAGTACTCGAAGGCTAATGGGAGGCGGACAGCGACAACACCTGGACGATACCGCTCGGCGGCGGCTTCGGGCGCGTATTTCGCGTCGGCAAACAACCCGTTAACGCTTCGATGCAGGGTTTTTTGTAACATCGAGAAGCCGGATAACATCGGTCCCGGACGGTCGATTCGCCTTACGGTTCAATTCGTGTTCCCGAAGACTCGCCATTAACCCGTCATCCCGAATGAGAACAAGGTCTCGCGTTATGACCAACGACACCATCCCGCCACGCATTCACGTGTTGGCCAAACCGACCGGTTCGACGTGCAACCTGAACTGCGCCTACTGCTTTTATCTCAAAAAAGAAGACCTCTACCCCGGCAGTCGCTTTCGCATGAGTGATGAGGTGCTCGAGAGCTACATCACCCAATTGATTGAGTCCCATCGAACCGACGCGGTGACCGTTGCCTGGCAAGGCGGAGAGCCGACCCTTATGGGGGTCGATTTCTACCGACAGGCTATCGCCTTTCAGGAAAAATACCGCCGGCCGGGCATGACCTTCGAGAATACCCTGCAGACCAACGGCACCCTGCTCAACGACGAATGGTGCGAGTTCCTGCGCAAAAACGACTTTCTGGTCGGCATCAGCATCGACGGGCCCCGCAAGCTCCACGATGCCTACCGGCTGGACAAAAGCGGGCGGCCCACCTTCGACCGGGTGATGCGGGGCCTGCGCTTGCTGCAGAAACACGGGGTCGACTACAACGTTCTGGTCACCGTCAACCGCATCAACGCGGATTTCCCGCTGGAGGTCTACCGGTTTTTACGGGATACGGTTGGCACCAGCTGGGTGCAGTTCATTCCGGCGATCGAGCGAACCTGCCGGGAGGCCGTCGCCGGCCGGGACGAAACGGGCGTCTCGGAGCGTACCGTGGTGCCGGAGCAGTGGGGCAACTTCCTGATGGCCGTCTTCGACGAGTGGGTGCGAAACGATGTCGGGCACGTCTACGTGCAGACGTTCGAGGCGGCGGTTCGCTCCTGGCTGGGGCTGGGCTCGTCGGGCATGTGCGTCTTTGATCCCACCTGCGGCCAAGGTCTGGCCCTCGAGCATAACGGCGACCTTTACGCCTGTGACCACTTCGTCGCACCCGAATACAAGCTGGGCAACATCCTCCAGCGGCATATGGCCGGGCTGGCCGGCTCCGACCGGCAAAGAACGTTTGGCCGCAACAAGCTGGACAGCCTGCCGCAGTTATGCCGCCGTTGCGAGGTACGCTTTGCCTGCCATGGGGAATGCCCCAAAAACCGGTTCATGACCACCCCGGACGGCGAGCCCGGGCTGAACTACCTGTGTGCGGGCTACAAACCGTTTTTTCGGCACATCGACCGGCCCCTCAAGATCATGGTCCAGCTGCTGCGCCGCGGGCAGCCGGCCGCGCAGGTGATGCCGCTGCTGGCTGGGGACGGCGCTAAACCGGGGGCCGGTTCGGGAAAGGTCGGCCGCAACGCGCCGTGTCCCTGCGGCAGCGGCATCAAGTTCAAGAAATGCCATGGCCGGGACGGAAACCGGCCGCTACCCCCCAGCCAGCCGGAAAGTGGTGCGCCGCCGCTGCACCGGGCGGGTGAAGGCTCGGCATAAACCACGCCGCAGGCCGTGAACGCTGCGCGCGTTTCATACCACCAAAAAGGAGGAGATCACCATGGCGAAAAAGAAAAAACCGAACATTCTTGTCATCTGGGGCGACGACATCGGCATTACCAACCTGAGCTGTTACAGCGACGGCCTGATGGGCTACCGGACCCCCAACATCGACCGCATTGCCAACGAAGGCATGCGCTTTACGGACTCCTACGGCCAGCAGAGCTGTACCGCCGGTCGGGCGGCCTTCATCACCGGGCAGAGCCCCTACCGCACCGGACTGACCAAGGTGGGCATGCCCGGTGCGGACATCGGGCTGTCGGCCGAAGATCCCACCATTGCCGAGATGCTCAAGCCGCTGGGCTATGCCACCGGTCAGTTCGGCAAGAACCACTTCGGCGACAAGAACAATTACCTGCCCACGGCCCACGGCTTCGACGAGTTCTTCGGCAACCTGTATCACCTCAATGCCGAGGAGGAGCCGGAGAACGTGGACTACCCGACGGACGCGGACTTTCCCGACTTCAAGAAGGCCTTCGGCCCGCGGGGCGTCATGCACAGCTGGGCCACCGAGAAGGACGACCCGACCGAACACCCGCGCTGGGGCCGCGTCGGCAAGCAGAAGATCGAAGACACCGGCCCGCTGACCAAGAAGCGCATGGAGACCTGCGATACCGAGTTTATGACCGCCGCCCAGGACTTCATCAAGCGCGCCCACAAGGACGACAAGCCCTTTTTCGTCTGGTTCAACACAACCTGGATGCACTTCCGCGTCCACCCGCCGGCCGAGGTCCTCGGCCAGGCCGGGCGCTGGCAGTCCTTTTACCACGATGTCATGGTGGAGCACGACAAGCACGTGGGGCAGATGCTGGACCTACTGGATGAACTGGGCATCGCCGAGGACACCATCGTGATGTATTCCACCGACAACGGCCCGCACATGAACACCTGGCCCGACGGTGCCATGACCCCCTTCCGCAACGAGAAGAACTCCAACTGGGAAGGCGCCTTCCGCGTGCCGATGATGGTGCGCTGGCCCGGCAAGATCAAGGCCGGCACGGTCTCCAACGAGATCATCGCGCACCAGGACTGGCTGCCGACCCTGCTGGCGGCGGCCGGCGAGCCGGATATCGCCGCGAAGCTCAAGAAAGGGCATCAGGCCGGCGGCAAGCGCTATAAAGTGCACCTCGACGGCTACAACTTCCTGCCCCA
>JAQAZR010000288.1:0-4625 GCA_032127235.1 Deltaproteobacteria bacterium | reverse complement strand
GGCCGCGCCGTATATCGGCACCGGCGGCACCATCCTGCTGCGCGACGTCTACTGGCGCTACATCCGCAAGCAGCAGGCCGGCCATGCCGAGCAGATCTGGGTCAACCGTCTGCTGGCGACCTTCGTGACCATCGCCGCCCTGTGGGTCGGGTTGACCTCCAAAGCCGCCCTGGTTATCCTGGGGGCCCTGGCCACCGCCTTCGGGTTCGTGCAGTACGTCTATCTCTTGGGAGTCCACTGGGGCTTCCGCTTCCCGGCCGTCGGTGCCTCCCTGGGGGTCTTCGCCGGCATGATCGCGGTCTTTGTGACCTATTACGTCGTCGGCTTTAGGTCTCCGCTCTCTTTCCACAGCGCCGGCTGGGGGACCGGCATCGGTCTGCTGGTGGCCTATCTCTGCCGCGGCCTCGGCATCAAGGACAACGAGGAGACGATCAAACGCCAGAACGATGTGCGCACCTTCCTTGACAGCATCGACGCACCCAGTGAATCCGGCCGCAAATGGCGCAACGCCATGAAGATCATCGTACCGATCTGGTATTTCTTCGCCATCGGTCCGGCCTGTATCCTGGGCAACAACGCCTTTTCGTTTGCCGGGTTTCCGAGCTTGTGGTCCTGGCAGATCTTCTGGTGGATCCTCGGCATCATCATGATGTGGGCTCTGTGCTTCAAGGCCGAGATGTCGACGACCTCCGAGGTGCAGATCCAGCGCGCCGAAGTCGAGACCAACATCGTGATCAAGGAAGCCTAACCGATAACCGACAGCAGAGGAGATAAGACCATGAAACAAGAAGATCTATGGATGATCGGCATCGTTGCCTTCTGCATCCTTTTCACCGCATCATTTGGGTGGGGCCTCTGGGGATAGACCTCCGAGTCCTGTCCCAGAATAAAAAAATCCGGCCGGAAGAATTTGCGTTCTTCCGGCCGGATGCTCTACGGCAAAAAAATGACCGATTCTGCCGGACAACCGGCACCGGTTCTTAATCGAACCCAAGCAATTCGGCGTATAAGCGAGACCCATTTTTTCCGCTACACGCCGTCATAAGCTCTTGAGAGGCCTTTAAAAATCTGTTACGAACAACTGATGTTGCGATCCGGTTTTATAATCCGGTTTTATGATCCTGTTTTATGATCCGGGGAGACAAAGTTCTGTGACTCAACGATGAAGAATTGAATTGATGATCCTGTCGGCAGTCTGCCCGCCTTATGGGGCGTGATGTTTTGTGGCGTCTGATTAGATGGTGTTGATTGAGGGTCTAAAATCCCCCCTTTTCAAAGGGGGACTTATAAGGCATCCTTCGTGTTGACGACAGGGGTGTCTGAGTGTCGATACGCCGCCCCGGCCGAAGGTGTGGATGTCCTCTGGCCGACAGGCTGACGCTGAAAAGTCGATCCGCAAAGCGATCTATATCATAAAAACGATAACGGTTTGGGCTATCACAAAAAGGAGAATGACACATGACCAATCTTTACGATGCGGCTTTTGAAAAATCGATCAAGGACCCCAATGGTTTCTGGGCTGAGGCCGGGGAAAATGTGCACTGGTACAAGAAGTGGGACAAGGTATTGGACGATTCAAACAAGCCCTTTTACCGGTGGTTCAAAGGCGGAGAGATCAACACCGCTTACAATGCCCTCGATTATCACATCGATCAGGGCCGCGGCGCTCAGGCGGCTTTGATCTACGACAGCCCGGTGACCGACACCATCAAGACGTTTACCTACGCACAGTTGCGCGACGAGGTGGCCAAGTTCGCCGGCGCCCTGGCGGCCCAGGGCGTCACAAAAGGCGATCGCGTGTTGATCTACATGCCGATGGTCCCGGAAGCCGTGATCGCCATGCTGGCCACGGCCCGCATCGGTGCGGTTCACTCGGTCGTCTTCGGCGGATTCGCAGCCAAGGAACTCGCCGTCCGCATCAACGACGCCAAACCGAAGGTCATCGTTACCGCCTCCTGCGGCATCGAGGTCAAGCGGGTCATCCCTTACAAACCCCTGCTCGACAAGGCCATCGAGACGGCCACCAGCAAACCGGAAAAATGCATCATCCTGCAGCGTCCGATGGAGAAAGCCGAGATGATCGCCGGCCGCGACCTCGACTGGAACGAGGTCATGGCGGCGGCCAAACCCCACGACTGCGTCAAGGTCGCCGCGACCGATCCACTTTACATTCTCTACACTTCCGGTACCACTGGCGTGCCGAAAGGCGTCGTCCGTGACAACGGGGGACACGTGGTGGCCCTCAAGTGGACCATGAAGAACATTTACAACATCGAACCGGGTGACGTCTACTGGGCCGCCTCCGACGTCGGTTGGGTCGTGGGGCACTCCTATATCGTTTACGCCCCCTTGTTCAACGGATCCACGACAATTCTCTATGAAGGCAAGCCGGTCGGCACACCGGATGCCGGGGCCTTCTGGCGCGTGATTTCCCAGCACAAGGTCAAAACCATGTTCACGGCTCCCACGGCTTTCCGGGCTATCAAACAGCAGGATCCGAACGGCGAATTGATCAAGAATTACGATCTGTCGAATTTCAAATATCTCTTTCTGGCCGGCGAGCGACTCGACCCCGACACCCTGCGCTGGGCCGAGCGACACCTCGGCGTGCCGGTGATCGACCACTGGTGGCAAACCGAGACCGGCTGGGCCATCTGTGCCAACTGCATGGGTCTGCACCACTTTCCGGTCAAGGAAGGCTCACCCACCAAACCGGCGCCGGGTTGGAACCTGCAGGTGCTCGATCCGGAGGCCAAAACACAAGTCAAAGCGGGTGAAATCGGCGCACTGGTCGTCAAACTGCCGCTGCCGCCCGGAACACTGCCCACGCTCTGGAACAACGATCAGGGCTACATCAAGTCTTACCTGGAAGAGTTCCCCGGGTACTATAAAACCGCGGATGCGGGCTTCATCGACGAAGACGGGTACGCCTATGTCATGACCCGCACGGACGACATCATCAATGTGGCCGGCCACCGCCTGTCCACCGGGGCCATGGAAGAGATCCTGGCCGATCATCCGGATGTGGCCGAGTGCGCCGTACTTGGTGTCGACGACAAACTGAAAGGCCAGGTCCCGGTCGGTTTCATGGTTCTCAACGCCGGCGTCGATCGTGACCATCAGGAGATTATCAAAGAGGTGGTGCAGATGGTCCGCGACCGCATCGGACCGGTCGCCTCATTTAAAACCGCCACGGTCGTCAAGCGACTGCCCAAAACCCGCTCCGGCAAGATTCTGCGCGGGACCATCCAGAAAATCGCCGACAACAAGCAGTGGAACATGCCGGCCACTATCGACGACCCTTCCATTCTGGACGAAATGAAAGTCGCCTTGGAGAAGATCGGTCTCGGAAATGCACGGAAAGAATAAGATTGCAGGATAATACATGACAGAGCAAGTAGCCGGCACTTTACCACGTACTGTTGCCGGCTACTTTTTTCGGAGTCCGGTTATTAGGGTAACCTTATGCCGAAAAAAGTACTGATTGTAGATGACGAACCGAGCATCATCGTCCCGCTGCAATTTTTAATGGATCAGAACGGATACGAGACGAGTGTGGCCTTCAGCGGGGAAGAGGCCATGGAAACAGTCGCCGCATCGCATCCGAACCTGATCCTGCTCGATATCATGCTGCCAATCATCGACGGTTTCGAAGTCTGCCAGCGCGTTCGCGAGAATCCGGAATGGAATGACATCCGAATCATCCTCCTGACCGCCATGGGCAGCGAGGCCAACATAGCCAAGGGGCTGGCATTGGGCGCCGATGCCTACATAACGAAACCGTTTTCGAACTCAGAGGTCATCGCAAAAGTCAAAGAATTGATCTGTCAGTGAACCGCAGCAATACATTCATGTGGTTTGTTGTTGGCTCAATCGGATTTACGCTGCTGGTAATCCTGAGCCTGACGGTCATTTTCTGGCAGCAGCTTCCAGCCGGTGACCGGACCTATCTCATTGAACTGGGACGACAGAACCTCGGCTTTCTGTTCAGTGCCGCCGTCCTGCTGCTGGCCGGATTCGGGTTCGCACTGGACTGGCTCTTTCGCTTGTACATTCTCCCCATCGATAAAATCGCCTCGGAAACCCGACTGATTCATTCGGTCAATCCCACCCATCGCATCCATATCGAAGGCGTGCGCGACATCGTGCGCCTGGTAAACGTCATCAATGAAAGTGCCGATCGCTACGAAGACCTCTTCAACCAGGTTCAGAAAAAAATTGACAGCGCCCGGGCCACAGCCGAGGAAGAAAAAAATATTTTGGCCGCCATCGTTGCGGAACTGCCCGAAGGCGTTCTGATTTGCAACACGGAGGGCCAGATCCTTCTCTACAACACGCGTGTCGCACAGCTGCTCATCGGCGCAGCTGAAAACGGGTCCGTCGAACCGGCTCCGGGCTCCGGTTCGGGCCATTTCATCGGCCTCGGTCGCTCCGTATTCGGTCTCATCGACAAACACCTCATTGTTCATGCTCTGGGGGAAATTGCAGGCAAACTGGAGCGGAAAGAATCGGATGTCGTGGCCTACTTCGTGGTCTTCGGTCAGGAGCGCCGGCTGCTGCGGGTCGAAGCCGTACCGATCCTGAACCACCGGCGGGAATTTACCGGCTTCATTCTCATCTTTCAC
>JAQAZR010000287.1:0-6079 GCA_032127235.1 Deltaproteobacteria bacterium | reverse complement strand
AGCCATCGCCAATTCAGCCGTTTCGACCTTGCGCAGCACCTTCTGGAACCCGCGGTCGTCGACCAGAACGAGGTCTTCGAAAACAAACATCATCTGTTTGATCTGCGCCGCAAGGTCGGGGTCACTTTCTTCGATTTGACTCAAAACCAACTGGCTGGAGTGTTCATCGCTCTGGTTCAGAATTTCCGCCAGGCGCTCGACGCCGCCGGTCAGCCGGGTGACGGAGGTATCCTTGTTCTTCAGAATCTCTTCGAACACGCAGTTGATCTCCGTCACCATCCCGGCACTGACCTTGTCCAGCCCGGCGATCCTCACGGCCACTTCTGCCTTGAGATCATCGGGCATCTTCGACAGGATGTCGCTGGCCACGGCGGTTTCAAGGTGAACCAGAACGATGGCGATTGTTTGCGGATGCTCGTCCTTAATCAACTCGAAGAGCTGGTCGGGCGCCAGGGAGAGCACCGCCTTGAGATTCGACCCGTCGGCCGGACATTTCGGGCCGTCGATCTGTTTGCCCGCCGCTTTATTCTGTCCGCCATTGCCTGTCCGCCGGTTACGGGCCTGCTGTATTTTCTGGGCGAATTCCCGGGCGACTTTCTCGATCAGGACCGGCGCCACCGGCCCCATCTGGTTCAGGTGGCTGTGAATAAGCTTCCGTTCCTTGTCGTTCAGGCCCCCGATGATCCTTTGCGCAGCCCCTTGGTCCAGAGACTGGATCAGAATGGCGACCTTCAGTGGGCCCGGTAGATTTCTCGCATCCATACGGCTAACTTTCTTTCATCCAGTCGCGCATCACGTCCGCGGATATATCCCCCTCGGCCGTCAGCAGGCGGTTGATTTCGTCCCGGTAGGGCATGCCGGCCGCGGCCCCACCGAATTCGCGTTCGATCTCACCGACGGTCTTCGGCAGCTGCTGCAGGAGTTCGACGTCACCGGTGCTGCCGGAAGTCAGCCATTTGGTAATCGGACGCACCACGAACATAAAGGAAAACAACAAAAAGATCCCGAGAAGCGTGTACTTGAGCGTTCCGGCGTACGGCTGCAACCGTTCGGCCCAGCTGGGCGGCGCATTGTCTTCCGGCACGGCTGCCAACTTTTCGGTCTGGAAGGGAATGTTGACCACCTCGACGCTGTCGCCGCGGTCGGCATCGAAATTAATGGCGCCTTTCACGATTTTCTCCAACTGTGCCATTTCTTCGGCAGTCCGGGGAATGTACTTCGCCTCGCGTCCGGCGGCCGGCTTTTCCGGCTGTTGATAGGTCCCGTCGACGATCACGGCCACCGACACCCGTTTGAGACGCGCTACGGGTTCGATCGTGTGACTGGTGAGTTTGCCGATCTCGTAGTTGACCGTACGGTCGTTCTTCTCGAATTCGGAATTTCCGCTGCCGGTGCCCGAAGCATTCTTGGCAATATTTGACCTCACCCCCGGAATACCGGCCGGAATCGCCGCCGGCTCCCCCGACTTTTCCTGCAACATCTGCTCGCTGCGGATCACCCGGTTATCGGGATAAAACCGCTCTTCGGTCATTTCCTGGCGTTTGAAATCGAGCGCGGCGGAGAGCCTGACGATGGCCGTGTCCCGGCCGAGTGCTTTTTCGAGCATCGATTTGATCCGCCCCTCCAGGCTGCGTTCCAGGTTTTCCTGGTAATCGAGCTGGTCGGAACTGAGCCGGGTGGTCTCCGAACGGTCCGAAAAACCGGCCAGCAACTTACCCGAGGTGTCCACCACGGTGACGTTTTCAGGCTTGAGCCGCGACACGCTCGAGGAAACCAGGTGCACGACGCTCTGAACCTGATCGGCTGTCAACCACTTGCCCCGCCGCAGTTTCAACACCACCGATGCGGTTGCCGGCTCTTCCTGTTCGATGAACAGCGACTTGGCCGACATGACGATGTGGACCCGGGAACTCTCCACTTCCGCAATGCGGTTGATGGTGCGCGAGAGTTCACCCTGCAAGGCCCGCTGGTAATTGACGTTCTGAACGAACTCGGTCATGCCGAGCTTGGTGTTGTCGAAAACCTCGAACCCGACCCCACCGCCTTGGGGCAGCCCCTTCGAGGCCAGCGACATGCGGCATTCGTGGACGCGGTCTTCTGGGACCTCGATGCCGGCGCCGTTTTCTGTGACCCGATACGGAATATTCTGCTCCTTCAGGTAATTCAGGATTTCGCCGGCATCCTCCGGCGCCAGATTGGCATAAAGGTTGCGGAAATCCGGCTTTCCGGTCCAGGACATCAACAGGGTAAAGCCGGCAATCGTGCCGATGATCATGACGGCCAGGGAAATTTTCTTGGCCGGACTCAGGCTTGCCAGCAGGTTCCTGATTTGAAGACCCGCATTGTTCACTGCCATCTACTGCTCTCCTTCTCGGCAACCGGTTAAATCTGCATCCGCATGATTTCCTGGTAGGCGGCAACGATCTTGTTGCGAATCTGCATCAGCAATTGAAACGACACGTCGGCTTCTTCCATGGCGATCATGGTTTTGTGAAGATCGCCGTTCTTACCGACGGCAAGGGCCTGGATTTCGTTGTCGGCCTTATCCTGGAGCCGGTTGGTGGATTCGAACACCTCCCGCATGGCCTCTCCGAAAGAAGGCGCGGAAGGTGCAGTGCCAGGCGGTTGAACCGCGGCAGACATCGACCGAGTGAAGGGAACGGATTCAACGGAATCAATTTTCATTATTAGCGACCTATCTCGAGCGCTTTCAGCGCCATGCTTTTGGTGGCCTTAATGGCGGTCACATTGGCCTCGTAGCTGCGGGTGGCCGTAATCATGTTGACCATTTCTTCCATCAAGTTGATTTTGGGAACCAGCACGTAGCCCATCTTATCGGCGTCCGGGTGGCGCGGGTCATATTTCTTTTGAAATGGATCAGGGTCTTCCACCACCCCGGCGATCTCGACCTCGGCGCGTTCACCTCCCCGGGCATCGTCCAGGGCCCTTTTAAATGATCGGTGCGTCTGGACCGCTGCAAAGACGGCGTCCTTGCGCCGGTAGGGTCCGCCCTCGGCCGTGCGCGTGGTGTTGATGTTGGCCAGGTTACTGGAGATGAGGTTCATCCGCAGACGCTGCGCGGCGAGCCCCGTTGAACTGGTGTGAAGCGAGCCAAAAAAGTCCATAATTACTTCCCTCCGTTGCCGCTTAGAATAGCGGACTTCAGTGCTTGAAACTTCTGCTGGATGATCTGGGCGGCCGCGTTGTACAAGAGGTTGTTCTCCGCCAGGTCGGCCATCGACCGGTCAATGTCGACCGTGTTGCCGTCCCCTCTCAAGCTGAACTGCGGGGTGTCGCTGGCCCGCGCTGTGCCGCGAACTTCTGAAACGGCCGCAACGGGCATGTGAGCCGGCTGGGTGCGCCGCATCTGCAGACGGCCGGGGTCGGCGGCAAATTTTTCCATCTCCTTCTCGACCTCGACGTGAAACGCCTTGTAGTTCGGCGTGTCGGCGTTGGCAATGTTCGAAACGATGACATTGTGGTTCGACGACCGCACATCAAGGGCGCGGCTCAACAGTTCGATCGAACCGCCACACAGTTTAAAGGTTTCCATGAATATCCTCCTCGATTCAGGCTGACCGCTAAAAAGCAAAATTCGTACCAGCGCTTCCCGGCCGTCCCGTCAACCGGCCCGGCGGCAGCCTTCGGCGTTCGCCTCCCGGTATTCCTTGAGCTTGTTGCGCAAGGTGCGGATACTGATTCCCAGCATCTCGGCGGCCTGGGACCGGCTCTCGTTGACCGCCTGCAGCGTGGTGGTGATCAGCTTCCGTTCCATGTCCCTGACCGTCACGCCCGCCCGGATGTGTGCGCTCTCGGCGCAGCCCGCCGTCGCATCGTCGCCGTCAAGAATCAGGTCTTGGGGGGCGATTTCGGTGCCCTCGCCCATCAGAACCGCGCGCTCGATGGTATTTTCCAGTTCGCGAATGTTCCCCGGCCAGCTGTGTCTCAGCAAAAGGTCCATCGCCGTCTCGGAGACCACCGCTTCCCTGCCGTTCATTCGGCCGTATGTTTCGCAAAAATGACGCACCAGCAGCTGGATGTCTCCTCTTCGCTCCCTTAAGGGCGGAATCTTCAATGGCACGACGTTGACGCGGTAAAAGAGGTCCTTGCGAAATTTGCCCGCCGCCACGGCATCCTTGAGATCGATGTTGCTGACGGCGATCACCCGGGCCTCCAGCGACACCGGCCGGTTGCTGCCGATGCGGTCGACCTGCCGTTCCTGCAGGACGCGCAGCAGCTTGGCCTGCAAGGGCGGCGACATTTCGCTGATTTCATCCAGAACGCTCGTCCCGCACCCGGCAGCCTCGAATTTGCCGATCTTCCTGGTGACGGCGCCGGTGAAAGCCCCTTTTTCGTGCCCGAAGAGTTCACTCTCCGCAAGCGTGTCGGGCAGTGCGGCGCAGTTGACCGCCACATACGGTTCGTCTCTGCGGCCGCCCCGTTCGTGAATGAAGCGCGCCAGAAGCTCTTTGCCGGTCCCGCTTTCGCCTTGAATGAGAACGGTGGCGGAACTGGCGGCGATGTTCTCGGCCACCTTCAAGAGACTCAGAAACTGCGGGTCCCGGGTGACGATGCGCCTCTCGGCCGGAAGTGTTCCGCGATCCGGCCGCACCGAGGACCTTTCCTGCGACACGATCCCGGCCCGGCTGATGGCGGCCTGAAGGGCCTCGTTCGAAAATGGCTTGAGAAGGTAGTCGCTGGCCCCGCCCTGCATGGCCTCGACCGCATTCTGCACCGAACCGTAACCGGTGATAACGATGACCGGGACATGCGGCTCGGCCTGCTTGATCTCACCCAGCAACTGCAACCCGTTCATCTGCGGAAGCCGAACGTCGGTGATGACCAGGTTGAAGCGGTTGTCTCTGAACTTGTCGAGCGCCTCCGACCCATCGGCCGCGCTGTCGACAGCATAACCGCCACAGCCGAGTGTACGCGTCAGCATGGACCGTACATCGGGATCATCCTCGACAATCAAAATAGATTGCGTCTGCATTCGGTTAAACCATCCGACACGTCATGGGCACGACTATCTTTCAAAAAGGGACGCCGCTGCAAAAACACTTCGGGAGATAACGGTATCTTTCCCAGGCAGTCGGCAACGGCCAGTAACATGTTCAAGTTTCGTGCCATCCGGTATAATTCATTATCCCGGCCGAAAGCGCGATCCAAAAAGGTTGGTTCACTTTTCCTCCATTGCGTGCTGTCCTTACCACCCACGGCATTGGAGGCCGAACAATGCGGCACTCCGTAAATTCTTTCGCTGATCATCCCTCCTGATAGCCCATATGGCGACCGATGCGTCGTCAAATATCGCCGCTGTTCACGTCAGGTCTTTGACGCCCGCAGGGCTGCTGCGGTCTACGGAGAACAGGATTGACGAGGAATGGTATGGTTGGAGGGGGAAAGAGAAAGAATCGTAAGCAGATCCGAAAAAGGTAATTGGTCAATCAGGGTTCGAGGATTCCAGGATTCCAGGGTTCAAGTGACTTCATAAAATCGCATACGATTTTATGAAATTCAGTTATGACGGGATTTAGCTGTTCAGAAAACAGACATAGAACCCTCAATATGGTTCCTTTTGCCAAAAGTTCGGTTCAGGTGTTATTTACTTCCCCCTCGAACCCTTGAATCCTCGACTCCTCGAACCCTCTATTTGTCACACCGCTTCCGGTTCAAGCCGGTGGCGCTTGATCTTCTCGACGAGGGTCGTGCGGTTGAGCTGCAGGAGTTTGGCCGCCTGGTTTTTGACCCACTTTGTTTTTTCAAGGGTTTGAACGATCAGCGCCTTTTCGAACTCGGTGACGGCATTGTTCAAGGATATGCCTTCGTCGGTGATTTCAACCGCCGGCACCGCGGGGCCGGCTGACGTGTCTTTCATCTTGCGGGGTAAATCCCTGGCGGTAATACGGCCTTCCCCCTTGATGACGACGATTCTTTCGATCATGTTCTTCAGTTCCCGGATGTTTCCCGGCCAGGAATGATTCATCAGGATATGAAGGGCCTCTTCGGTCAACCCGTCGATTCGCCGGTTGTTCTTGCCGTTGAAGCTTTTCAGGAAATCGGCCACCAGCAGTGGAAT
>JAQAZR010000286.1:0-5976 GCA_032127235.1 Deltaproteobacteria bacterium | reverse complement strand
CCCCAATCCCTTTCTTGACATTTTTCGCCAAGTTGGTTTTTATACTGCAAATTCTCGCCCCGTTCAACCGGGAATCCGATAATATCGCCGCAGAAGGTTTAATGTCGCATCAATCCGCATCCGCTGCCGCCACCCGTCCGCTTATCGCGGCGGCTGCGGCAGTGGTTCGGTCCCGTGTTTTTCTGTCGATGTGCCTCTGTCTGGCTCTGACCTCCGGCGCAGCCCGGGCCCAGAATTTCGAGGGGTTCCTGAACAAGCTCAACCGCAACGACACCGAACTGCCGTGGACAATCGACGCCGATACCCTGCGGTATGACGAAAAATCGCAGCTCTACACTGCGGAGGGACATGTCCTCATCACCAAAGGCGATCGCGTCATCAGCGCCGACCGGGTTCAGTTCGATCAGCAGAACATGACCGCCCGGGCCGAAGGCAACGTAAAGGTCACCACCGGCAGCGACTTTATAACCGGCAGCCGTATCGAGCTCGACCTCGACCAAAAGACCGGCATCGTCTATGACGGCTCGATCTATCTGAGAGAAAACAATTTCCACATCACCGGTCAGAAGATCTTGAAGACCGGTGAAAAGACGTACAAGATCGAAAACGCCGGCGTGACCACCTGCGACGGCTCGCGACCGGATTGGATCATCACCGGCAAAAAAATCGATGTGACGCTGGAAGGGTACGGCATTGTCGAAGGGGCAACGCTTCGCGCCGGAGGGATTCCGGTTCTCTATTCGCCCTATCTTGTCTTTCCGGCCAACACCAAACGCCAAACCGGGCTGTTGGCGCCCCAACTGGGGAAATCAACCCGCTGGGGATATTTCATCAATCAGCCGTTCTTCTGGGCCATCAGCGACAGTGTCGATGCCACTTTCTACGAAAATTACATGACCGAGCGGGGCAACAAGATGGGCGCCGAGTTTCGGTACGCTTTGAGTGAAACCGGCAAGGGCGCCTGGATGGCCGACTATCTCAACGACCGCCAGATCGACGACGGCACCGGTGATTCCAGCCAAAAATGGGGGTATCCGGATGACGATTTCCTGCGCCCCAACCACGACCGCTACTGGATCAGGGGGGGGCATTATTTTACGACCGGGGACGACTGGCGCGGCCGGCTCGAAATCGACTTCGTCAGCGATCAGGATTACCTGAAGGAGTTCAAGAACGGGTATTCAGGCTATAACGCAACGAACGCCTATTTTCTCAGTGCGTTCGCACGGCAGTTGGACGACTACACCGACCCATTACGGCTGAACCGCTTCAACCTGGCCCGAACCTGGAATAAGTTCAACCTCGACGTCGATTTCCAGTGGACCGAAGATGTGATCAAGCGCCAATTCGAAGAGAACGACGACACGCTGCAGCGGCTCCCGGCGATTTCTTTTTTCGGCATCAAGCAGCAACTGTTGTCATCGGACCTCTATTTTGATCTCTTTTCGAGCTACAATTATTTATATCGTCAGGAGGGTGCCACGGGGCAGCGCCTCGATGTTTATCCCCGCTTCTACTGGCCCACGCGCTTCAGCCGATACTTTTCCCTGGAGCCGTCGATCGGATTGCGGGAAACCCTCTGGTGGACGGACCCAACGGTGGACGGCAGCCGGTTCTCCAACCGCCAGCTTTGGGACGGCCGCGTCGAGATGAAATCTGATATTTACAACATCTTCGCCATCGACTGGATGCGCTTCGATCGGTTCAAGCACATCGTCAGGCCCAGAATCATTTATGAATACGCGCCGGATGTCGGCCAGAACGATCTCCCCGACTTTGATTTTATCGACCGTATCCCGCCCGCCAACCTCGTCACCTATTCCATCAACAACTTTTTCATTGCCCGTTCCCCCAGGGCGGCACCGTCTGATAAGGTCGGTGACGAGCCGCCGGCGTACGACTACCGCGAGATTTTCAGGTTCAATCTGGAACAGAGCTACTATTTTGATCCGGCCACCAGAGAAGATGCAACCGCGGAGGAAAAAGAGCAGCACTTATCGCCCATCGGCGCCGAACTCGATATCTGGCTCACTCCCTACATAACCCTCGACTCGGAGGCCAAGTGGAGTGTCTACGACAACCGGCTCGACTCGACCAGTGTCGCCTTGCTGCTCTCCGACATCCGCGGAGACCGGTTGACCACCGCGTACAGCTACACGCGCGACAATGTCAACTCCATTACCGCCGACCTGCTGGTCATCTGGAACCAATCCCTGGCGACGGGGTTTTTGTACGAAAAAAATCTTCTCACGAATGAACGGTTGCAGGCCGGGGTGCGGTTGCTCTATCGCGCCGGGTGCTGGGGATTTCAGGCAAATTATCTCGAGGAACCCAACGACCGGACAATCACATTTTCCGTCAACCTTTTTGGCCTGGGAGAATTCGGGACATCGTACTAAACGGCATACAGCCACTGCGATCGGGAATAATCGACAATGACAAACGAATTTCATGTTTCATGGTATGTCCTGCACACGAAGAGCCGTTTCGAAAACGTGGTCTGCGACGGGCTGGACAAGAAGAAAATAGAGGTGTTTCTGCCGAAGGTTCGCGTCAAAAGCAAACGGCGTGACCGCCGGCTGATGATTCATGTTCCCCTTTTCCCGGGCTACCTCTTCGTGAAATCGGAGCTGAACCCCTACCGGCATCTCGATATCCTCAAGACAACCGGCGCCGTGCGCCTCATCGGGACGAAAGACGGTCCGGTTCCGGTTCCGGAGGACACCATCACATCTTTGAGAATCATGGTGTCGGTGGAGCAACCGATCGCCACCGGAAGCCGGTTGCGGAAAGGCGACCGGGTCATCGTCGTTTCCGGACCGTTTGCGGGGGTCTCGGGCACTTTTGTCCGGTATCGCGGCAAGGGCCGGGTGGTGGTCAACATCGAGGCCCTGGGTCAGCATGCCGGGGTGGATGTTGACGAAGGTGAGGTCGAAAGGTTGCCCGACATACTGTCATAACTGCTTGACTTTTTATCAGGATTTATTTTATAAACGTGACCCTGAGGTTAGCCATGCGTTTTGAGAGAAGGAGGAGATATGAACAAACTGGAGTTGATCTCCACGCTGAAAAACGAGGCCGACATATCGAAATCTGAGGCCGCCAAGGTCATTCAAATATTTTTCGACAGCATGTCGGAGGCCCTTGCCGCAGGTGAACGGGTCGAAATAAGGGGTCTGTGCAGCTTTTTCGTCAAGGAATATAAAGCCTACACCGGGAGAAATCCCAAGACCGGTGAAAAGGTGCTCATCAACCCCAAAAAACTGCCGTTTTTCAAATCGGGCAAAGAACTGCGCGAGCGGGTCGATCAGGGACACTGATGCGGTGTCCGGATTTGACGCCATCATAGAGCAGGAGCGGCCTGTCAGGATATTAAAGACCCTATATCGAAAAGGAACCATTCCCCATGCCCTGCTGTTTACCGGTCAGGAAGGTGTCGGTAAGCACAGCGCCGCCATTGCCTTCGCAATGATCTGCAATTGCATCGGGATGGAAACGCCTCTCCCTTCTCGCAGCAACACCCAAACCCAGCTCCGTTCACCGGCGGTCCACGATGATGAACCGTGCGGTGTGTGCCCGGCGTGCCGTAAAATTATGTCTGGAAATCATCCGGATGTGATCCACGTCAAGCCGACCGGCGCCACCATTAAAATCGCCCAAATCCGCGCGCTCTGTGAGGCATTATCGATGAAGCCTTACGAGGCGAAAATGCGGGTCGTGATTGTTACCGATGCCCACGCCATGAACCCGTCAGCCGGAAATGCGCTGCTCAAAATGCTCGAAGAGCCACCCGACCGGACGATCCTCATCCTCACGGCACCGCAGAGCGTTGACCTGTTGCCAACCATCGTATCGCGATGCCAGCCAGTGCGTTTCAATCCCATCACCCGGCGCACGATAGCGGCCGAACTGGTTGAAGAGCACGGGCTCAAAAAGCAGGCGGCATCAGTTCTGGCAGCCGTGGCAAACGGTAGTCTCACGCGCGCTAAAACCTTGGTTCAATCGGATTGGCTGCGGTACAGGAACTGGTTGATCACCGCCTCCGGGCTGGCGGCACCCGAACAGCTCGGTACGCGGGACACCGGTCAGCTGCTCGCTTTTGCCGAAACGCTGTCAACCCGTAAGGAGGTGGTCTCCGATTCACTGGCCGCCCTGTTGACCTGGCTGCGGGACCTGATCGTCTGCCGCTACGCCCCCGATCGCGTCGTCAACACCGATCTGATTGACAAACTGCATAGGGTGTCGGAAAAGAATCCTGTCAGTGCCGTAATGAATAGGATGGAGGCCATTCGAACCGCTCAGAAGGATATCGAGGCCAACGCCAACCTACGGCTGGCCTTAGAGGTCATGATGCTAAGGCTCGCAGCGGCATAATCCACCTTTTTCCGGAATCTGACACAACGGTGTTGACATCCGTTTGTGATACGCATTAGTTTCCGCCCAAAATTAATCCTTTTATGCCTTTACGATTGAGACCCCACAGATGAGCAAGAAAGTCGGCATTCGATTCAAACCGGCCGGCAAAGTTTACGACTTTGACTGCGGCGTCTTTGTGCTCAAGCGCGGTGACCACGTGATTGTGGAGACCGAGCAGGGCTTGAGTTTCGGCACGGTAACCGTGCCACCGCAGCCGATAGACGAAAAAACGGCTGAGAAATCCCTTAAAAAGGTGCACCGTCTGGCAGCCGAGAAGGACCTGCGCCAGCTCGAGATCAACACGGGTGATGAAAAGACGGCCCATCTCTACTGCCTGGAATGCATCAAAAAGCTCGGCCTGCAGATGAATCTTTTTGCGGTTGACAAATCTTTCGACGGCAGCAAATACACTTTCTTCTTTACGTCCGAAGGGCGGGTCGATTTCCGGCAGCTGGTCAAAATGCTCGTCAAGAGACTCGGTGTGCGCATCGAAATGCGTCAGGTCGGTATTCGCAATCAGACCAAGATGTGCGGGGGGCTTGGCCGCTGCGGCCGCGAAACCTGTTGCTCGTCCTTCCTCGACAAGTTCGGTCCGGTTTCGATTCGCATGGCCAAGGAGCAAGACCTGTCCCTTAACCCCACGAAAATATCGGGACAATGCGGACGGCTCATGTGCTGCCTCACCTATGAATACGAAACTTACAAGTTCCTCAAAAAGGATTTCCCCAAGACCGGTAAAGTGGTCAGGACACCGGCCGGCGAAGGCAAGGTTGTCCGTCACAATGTGATGGCCGGGCTGGTGACCGTGCGGCTGGAAGGCGGCGGTGAAACCGACGTACCGCTGAAAGACATCATGCAGAAGCAGAGCTGAAAGCCGCAACCTTAAAAAATTCTTATCATAACCAGCGCTACACCCAGGAGCTATCATGACCGCCAGGTTTTACATCACGACCCCGATTTACTACGTCAACGCCAGGCCCCACCTCGGACATGCCTACACCACGATCATCGCCGACGTCGCCACTCGCTATCACCGCATGTGCCGGGAAGAGACCTTTTTCCTCACCGGTACGGATGAACACGGGGACAAGGTGGTCCGGGCGGCCCGCCAGGAAAACATGAGCCCCCGAACATACGTCGATCGCATCAGTGGACAGTTCCAGGCGCTGTGGCCGGAGCTCAACATCAGCAACAGCCGTTTTATCCGCACGACTGACCCGGAGCACATGGCGGTCGTGGAGCGGATTCTCCAGAAGATTTACGACAGCGGCGACATCTACTTCAGTGATTACGAAGGCCTCTATTGCTTCGGCTGTGAGCGCTTCTACACCGAGCGGGAACTGGTAGACGGCAAGTGCCCGGACCATGAAACCGAGCCGGAAATTATCAAGGAGTCCAACTACTTCTTTAAAATGAGCCGCTATCAGGACTGGCTCATCGATCACATCAACCGTCATCCTGACTTTATCCGGCCCGAACGCTACCGCAACGAGGTGCTGGCGTTTCTGCGGGAACCCCTTGAAGACCTGTGCATCTCGCGACCCAAATCGCGCCTTAAAT
>JAQAZR010000285.1:0-2677 GCA_032127235.1 Deltaproteobacteria bacterium | reverse complement strand
CGCAGCACACGGGCCGGTCCGTTTCCGGTGGTCTTTCGGGTTGTTGCCGTTAATTGAAGTTGTTCCAAATCTTGGGTTCCTCCTTATGATGACCGCAATCTAAATAAACAGTGATGTAACCGAATCGCCGTTGTGGCTGCGGATGATGGCTTCACCGACCAACGCTGAAATGGTCAACACCTTGATTTTAGGACAGTTTGCAGCATTTGGTTTGAGCGGGATCGTGTCCGTGACGGCCAGACTCTTCAGACATGAGGCGTCGATGCGATCGATCGCCGGTCCGGAGAGCACCGGATGGGCGCAACTGGCGTGCACTTCTTTGGCACCGGCGTTCTTGGCGGCGGTAGCGGCCTCCGTCAAGGTTCCGGCGGTATCGACCATGTCATCGAGAATCACGGCCACCTTGTTGCGGACGTCGCCCACGACGGCCATCGCCTGAGCCTTGTTGGGTGCAGAGCGCCGTTTGTCGATGATGGCAAGATCGGCATCGAGGCGCTTGGCAAAGGCTCGGGCGCGTTCGACCCCGCCGGCATCCGGTGAAATAATGACGAGATTGTCTTGGAAATTCGATTTGATGTATTCGATCAGAACCGGCGCCGCGAAGAGATTGTCTACCGGAATGTTGAAAAAACCCTGGATTTGCCCGGCATGCAGGTCAAGAGTGATGACTCTTTTCGTGCCGGCGACTGTCAGCAGATCCGCCACCAGCTTGGCACTGATCGGTACCCGTGGGGCGACTTTCTTGTCCTGGCGTGCATACCCGTAATACGGCAAAACGGCCGTGATCCTTTTGGCAGAAGAACGGTTGCAGGCGTCGATCATCAACAGCAATTCGACGAGGTTATCGTTGACTGGCGAGCAGGTGGACTGAATGATAAAAACGTCTTTTTGCCGGATGTTTTCGTCGATTTCTATCTGTATTTCACCGTCGCTGAAAGTCTTGACCTTGGCGCCGCCAAGCGGCTGGTCGAGATACTGGCAGATCTTCTGTGAAAGGTCGGGGTTGGAATTTCCGCTGAATATGACCAAATCTTTCATTACCGCTACCATTTGTTTGTGCTTAAGTTTTCCAGCTGAAAGGGTCGTCGGCCCGGTGCCGTGCGAAGGGACACATCCGCATCGTCAGCCGAAACGAAAGGCTTTTGGCTGGGGCGGGAGGATTCGAACCTCCGAATGCAGGAACCAAAGTCCTGTGTCTTACCGCTTGACGACGCCCCAAAAAATAAAAAATGATGCCGGCGGCTGAATACGGAAAATCTCTCTCCGAATGGCTTCCGGTATCACCGTTACGGATTACCGGTGTCCGCGGCGACGATGAGCTGGGTAAGAAAAAACGACCCCTCGGTTATTCCTTCGAGGCTCTGTAACGCGCGGCGGGCCATCCCGTCGTCGGCGAAAAGCGCAAACACGGTCGATCCGCTGCCCGACATCGAGACGCCGAGCGCCCCGCGTCCGTAAAGGGCTTCTTTGGCTACCTTAACCTGCGGATACCGGTTGAGCGTCACAGTTTCAAGGTCATTGCATAAATGCAATGTCGCATCAAATGGACGCTGTTTCAAAACGAAGTCTTTAAGTTTTTTTTTACAGTTTGTCAATCCTAAATCCAGATTTTTATAAACCTCCGCAGTCGATACGCTGACACCGGGATAAAACAACAAAACCCAGTATGGCGGTAATTTGCGATATGGCTCCAGTCGCTCGCCGATACCTGTCGCCAGAGCCGGTTGACCGAAGATAAAAAATGGAACGTCCGCGCCGACTTCGCATCCCATCTCCATCAGTTCCGCCGTCTGGAAAGGGCACCCCAGCAACCGATTCAGGCCTCGGAAGACCGCGGCTGCATCGCTGCTGCCGCCGCCCAATCCGGCACCCACCGGGATCTTTTTATCAATAGCGATCTTAACGCCGGTCAGAGGCGAGTGGCGGCGTTTTGTCAGATTTAGGAGAAATATTTCGGCGGCGCGGTGGGTGGTATTGCTCGTGTCGTCGGGAACAGCCGGGTCCGAGCAGGTGACCCGGATACGAGAGCCGGCGGTGTCGAGCCGGATGCGGTCGGCGAGCCCCAGCGGGCACATCAAGGTGAACAGCTCGTGGTAACCGTCCGGTCGTCTACCGGTAACCTGCAGAAATAAATTTATCTTGGCCGGGGCGATGATTTGAATCATGTGACCCGTTTTTCCCCACCTCACGCCCGGCAGGGTGCGCGTCATAAATCGCAGCGCTCTTCAGTCGGGGCCGTTTCGGCACTCTAATCGGCCCTTTAGGCTTTTTCTCTGACGAAGGCGATCCGCAAGTCATAGAGGATGTTCTTGAGCATGTTTTCCTCTTCTTTCGTCAGGTTGCCGCGCGTTTTTTCTTCCAGCATGCTGAGGATATCGATGGTTTGTTTGGCCATGGGCAGGTTCTTCGACGGCCGGCCGGTCTCCGGGTCTTCTATGGCGCCAAGATGCATCAGGGCAGATGCATTCAACGAGAGGATAAACGTGGGAAAGTTGACCTCCGGCAACGGCATATCTTCGAACCGATTATCATCTGCCTCGGCTGCCGGTTCCGACCGGGGCGGGGTTTCGGTTTCGTTCTTGTTGGCGCTGCCTTCGGGTATTACTTCCTTTTCCGGTTTTTCGCTTTCCCCGCCGGAAAACATCCGGCGGTCTTTCACGCTGAATCCCTTTTCTTC
>JAQAZR010000284.1:0-5716 GCA_032127235.1 Deltaproteobacteria bacterium | reverse complement strand
CCCTGCTATCGCCCTTCGACCCCACCGTCGCGGGACAAGGACGGTATGCAATCGGCTCTCGCGGAAGTGTCGTCGGCACCGTAGAGGATTTCATAATACGAATTCCGCTGCGCCGGCGTGAATCCGGCCCGGCGAATGATTGTCTTGACGGTCTCGAGGGTGGTGGCACGGTCGTGCCCAGTCGTGCGCAGAACGTTTTCTTCGAGCAGCACCCCCCCGAAATCGTCGGCCCCGGCCAAAAGGCCGAGCTGGCCGGCCGGGATGCTCTCGCTGAACCAGGACGACTGGATATGGGGGAAGTTGTCGAGCACCAGGCGTGCCAGGGCTATGATCCTCACGTAACGGGCCGGATGGGCCTGGACCGCGACCCGGCGGCTCAGCGGCGAGCCCCCGGGCTTGAAGGACCAGGGAATAAAGGCGCTGAATCCGCCGGTCCGGTCTTGAAGCGCACGCAGCTGCATCAAGTGCTCCACGATATCCTCGTCTGTTTCGACGTGGCCGTACATCATGGTGGCCGTGGTGCGAAAACCGATGCAGTGGGCTTTTTCGCAGACAGCGAGCC
This sequence comes from Deltaproteobacteria bacterium, assembly GCA_032127235.1. GTDB lineage: Bacteria > Desulfobacterota > Desulfobacteria > Desulfobacterales > SG8-13 > JARFQH01. The sequence continues at coordinate 5,154 of JAQAZR010000284.1, read as the reverse complement.
ACTGTTCCGTTGTGGCCTTGGCATTGGCGACCTTTTGCCGGACGCGCTCGGTGAGGATCTCGGCCCCGCCGCCGGGAATGGTCCGGACGCCTTCGGCATAAACGACCTGAAGTACCTCTTCAACCGGCATCTTCTCGGTCCGGGCCATGAAGACGTACTCGGCCGGGCTGAAGGGGTGTATGTGGATGGCCGGGCAAGCCGACCGGATCGCCCTGATATAGGTCAGCCAATCGCTGAGACGGATCGCGGGATTGTGGCCGCCCTGCAGCAACACCGTGGTCGCCCCCCGGGCACAAGCCTTCTCGACCCGTTCGACCAGCACATCCGGCTCCAGGGTGTAGGCTTCTTGGTCCCCCGGTTGCCGGCAGAAAGCGCAGAATGCACAACGGGTCACACAGATGTTGGTATAATTGGGATTGGTGTCGATCACAAAGGTCACGACCGGTTGCGGCCACCGCTGCCGGCGGGCACGGTGGGCCATACCCATCAACTCGCCCAGAGGCAGCCGACCGAGCATTTCCAGAGCCTGGGTCCGCTCGCAGCGGTCGCCGTTACGCAGCTCCGGTCGGTTTGACGGTTGAAAATCGGAAGTCGCGGTCATTTATTTTCTCTTAGAAAACCAATTCTTTTGGGTCAGGTCATAACGAACTTGCCGGAATGTTAGAATACTGGAATGATGGAATGTTGTGTAAAAAAGCGGAAAAAGCCGTCTGCAAAAGATAGAATGCCGTGAAACCCATTATTCCAACACTCCAGATGTCATCATTCCCGTATTCAATCATTCCATTAGAATCCAAGCACACCCCTTTAGTGTTAGACCATCCGGGTCCTTGGGGCTCGGATTCGCGTTATCCGGTTATGCGCCGTTCAAACCCGGGGATATCGACCGGCGTGTCCGGTGACGGAAGCGGGCAGCCGACGGTATCGGAAAAGTACCTTTCGAACTCGCTCAAAAACAGAACCTGGCCAGCCATGTCCGATTGGTCAAGGCTGCGACGAATCACCCGAAAATAGAGCCGGATGTCTTCCTCGGAGAGCCCGAGACGACGCGCGGCCCCCGGAACGGCGCGCTGCACGAGTTCGTTCTCGCGCGTCCTGAACTCAGCCAGCCAGGCTTCCAAAGCCGACCGCGCCTTTGTCGGCGCGTCCTTTCTTACCACCCAGCGGGCAAAGACGAATGGCAGACGATGAATACCATACCACTCGGAGGCCAGATCGGTTACGAAAGCATCGGCCGGCAACGATGTGTCGGTCTCGTTCAGACGGCGGTTTCGCATCCGCTTGAGGGCGGTATCCCCTATCAAGAGTTCGCCGTTGGCTGTTTCGCCCGGCACGGCCGGCTGCGGCAAGTTGTCAAAGCCGTTCCGGTATCCGAGCACGAGGTAGAGCAGTCGCACACTCGAAGCCGACTCTTTCGTCAACCGGATCCGGGTTCCGGCTCCCATTTCGCCCAACGGGCGGTCGGAAAAAAAGAGCACGCTCATGGAGCGCTCGGCCGCGGCAATGCCGAAAAGCCCCAGAAATTCTGTTTCTCCGGCGACCGCCGCCAGCCCCCCCACCGGGACCGCCGCTGCGATCACCCGCTTCTGACAGAGCGCCGTAATGCTCTCTCGCGGCACCAGCGAAACGAACCGGCATTCCGCGGGCCTTCCCAGTTCCCGGTAAGGGGCCATGTTGGTATAGGGAATCATGGCAACCGGCCAGGTCATCGGTGAGGGTCCTCCTGTTGCAGGGCAGCGCCCTGCGGCCCGACGGTTTCGGCAGAGCCGGATGCCGCTTCCAGGTCGACGGTCGAGGCATCCGACGGGCGTTCGTTGAAACGGCCGTCCCGCTCGACGGGTCTGAATCCGGCCACCGCTATGGTGTCGATCATCCGCTCGCGCGCCAGGCCGACAGGTGTCCGGGCACCCGCCAGATGGGCGATTTTCTCTTCGGAGATGGTTCCGTCCATGTCGTCGGCGCCCCAGCTCAGTCCGGCAGCGGCCGTCTCGACGCCGGCCATGGGCCAGTATGATTTCAGGTGAGGCACATTGTCGAGGACCAACCGGGAAACGGCCAGCACCGCCAGAGTCTCCAGCGGTGTCGGCCCCTCTTCGACGAAGCGCCCGCTGCCCGGTTGAAACGCCAGCGGTATGAAACAAGCAAAACCGCCGGTTTCATCCTGAACGTCGCGCAGGCGCAGCAGGTGCACGACCCGCTCCTCCCAGGTCTCACCGAAGCCGAAGAGCATGGTCGCGTTGGTCGGAATCCCCATTCCGTGAGCCAACCGGTGAATGCGAAGCCAGTCAGCCGGGCCGATCTTGTTCCGCCAGTGCAGGCGCCACAGTCGTTCGGAGAAGATCTCGGCGCCGCCGCCCGGCAGGGCGTCCAGACCGGCACGCTGCAATTCGTTCAGGACCTCAACCTCGCTTTTATCGGTCGTGCGGGCAAAGAAATCGATTTCAACGGCCGTATAAGCCTTGATGTAGAGACCGGGAAACCGTTGTCGCAGTTCGCCCACCAACGCCAGGTTGCGCGCATACGGCCAGACGCGATTCAATCCGCCCACGATGTGGGCCTCGGTCGGCTGCAGCCGCCGCACCTTTTCAAGAATCTCGCTTTCCTCCAGGACGTAAGCATGCGGGGCGTTAGGACCGGCCGCATAATTGCAAAAGGTGCACCCCATGGCGCAGATGTTGGCCGGGTTTATGTGCAGGTTAAAAATATAGGTCGCTTGGTCACCGAAACGCCGGCGCCGGTTGGCCAGTGCTGCGGCGCCCAGGGCGTGCAAGGTGTCAGGCGTTAAATCGCCGGCCAGCGCGCGGGCCTCTTCAGGTGTCAATCGTTCACAGCGGGCACCCTTATCGAGCGCCTTCGCGAAAAGACCTTGGGGACGGAACATCGGCGGTTTCATCCCCCGGACGCCGCCGGGGACGGGTCGATTGGTTTTCATTGAGCCTTCATTTTATGTGTCACGGAAAGTGTCCCAGAATCGGGACCATGGCTGCGGCTATGCCGGCGATGGTCGACACCGGAAAAAAACGCAAACCGAGCGGAATCGATGGCAGATACATGGCGACCATGGCCAGGCCCGACAGTGCCAGCGCCAGCGCCGCCGGACCGCGACCGCCGGTCAGGAAGAACACCGCGGTCAAGCAGCCGAACGCAACTGCATGCAACAGACCAGAGATGCGCAGTGCGCCGTCCGTCCCAAGCCACACCGGCAGACTGTGAATGCCGGTTTGCCGATCACTTTCCAAGTCCATCAAGGCGTAATCGATGTCCGAACCGCTGAGCCAACAAAAGACGAAGAATGAGAAAAAAACGGCCGGTGGCGTAAATTTGGGGGTGCCGGCGGCCGCCACGAAAGCCCCCAGGGGCGCCAAGGCCAGACAGAGACCGATCCCGAAATGACACAAAACGGTAAACCGCTTGAGCAGCGAATACCCCAAGAGAGGCACCAGCGGCAGGGGGGCGAGGACCAGGCACCAGCCTCCCAGCGCGACGCACGCGGCCAAATAGACCAGCAAACCGCCAAACGCTATGGCCAGAGCCGTTCGCAGTGTGAGGCGGCCGGCGGGCAGTTCCCGTCCGGCGGTCCTGGGGTTCAAGGCATCGAGCCGGCGATCGAAGATCCGGTTGAAAGACATCCCGAAAATACGGGCCCCAACGGCGGCAATTAGTACCAGCAGCAGAACACCCGGCGGCGGGGTCAGGCCGCGTGTGCCGATCCAGGCACCGGCAAAGATCAGCGGAATGCTGAAAGCGGTGTGTTCGATTTTTGTGAAACGCAAAATTTTTTGAAAAAGGTTCAGGAAAGCCCCCTCCGCTTTAAGGGCTTCCGCATCCGTGCGTGACATCGTCTGATATTCCGTTGACCAGATGAGCGGCGATCGCGTCGCTGACCGCCGCCAGGTTGCGATGTAAAACGTTTCGTTGGCCGTCGTCGGCCATGTCGGTGATCCCTTTTATCATAGCGCAGGTGGCCCCGTAAAGGCCGGCCACCCGCGCGACGACCGCCCCCTCCATGTCCACCAGCTCGCCCCACTGCGACAACCGGCGACGCAAATGTGCATCGAAAACCGGCCGCTCAACGGTCACCAGCCGGGCAGTCGGAAGGTCGGGCCATCGATTGTCGGTGCAGTAGACGGAACCGCCCCGTATACCGGGACCCGGAGGGCCCTCCGAGGCCTCGGTAACGCGGATCACCTGTCCGGGCGCCAGCGGCGGGCTGTCGACCAGGATGCCGCAGGCGCCGGCATTGATCAATCGATCACAGCTCATTTCGCGAATGAGCGTCTGAGCGGCCAGAGCGGCCGCCACCTTACCCATCCCGCTGACCATGACCAGCGCGGCAGGGTTCGGCAGCCTGAAGAGAGAAAACGGTCGATCACCGGTTTGCTGCGCCCCGGTCCGTTCCAGGAAGGGGCGGGCTTCCGGCAGTGTAGCATAGAGAATGCCGATCACGGAATGATTCCGGCGGCCCGTGCGCGCTGATCCAACTCGGCCACCGCCCTTCTTCCGGTTTCACCCAGATCGAGACTGTAAGAATTGACAAATGTGTGGATGTGCCGGCGCAGGACATCGTCCGACATTTCCCGGGCATAGCGGCGAATATACGGCAAAGCCGGTTCGGGGTTCTCCTGGGCCTGACGGATGCTGCGGCGGATGAGCTCTTCGATATCACGCATCCGCCCCTCTCCGAGTTCCGCCCGCGCGGCCATACAGCCCAGAGGTATTGGAAGGCCGGTTTCCTGCTCCCACCAGGCACCGAGATCGACAATGGTGTGAAAACCGGCCTGGGTGTAAGTAAACCGGTTTTCGTGGATAATGACACCGCAATCCGCTTTGCCGGCTGAAATTTCGGACAGAATCCGATCGTAGGTCACGAAATATCGGTTTGCGGCCTCCGGCGCCCAGAGACGGAAAAGCAAATGGGCCGTCGTCCATTCGCCCGGCAGAACGATCCGGGCCGCGGCTACCTCGGAACGTGTCAGTGGTTCTTTCGACACCAGGATCGGACCGCAGCCGTACCCCAAGGCGGCGCCGCTGGCCAGCAGCCGGTATCGCTCGCGGACCAGCAACCAGGCGTGAAATGACAGTTTGGTCACGTCGAGCCTGGCCGTCATCGCCATGCGATTGAGCGTTTCCACATCGTGCAGTTCCACCTCGATT
>JAQAZR010000283.1:0-3525 GCA_032127235.1 Deltaproteobacteria bacterium | reverse complement strand
CTGCATCCGACGTGTATTTCCGCACCGCAGCCGACGCATCAAACGTCTGGCCCTGTCCGTGGGCATCCCACTCCTGCTTTTGGCTATCGGGATTGCGGCAATCGACATCCGGCACCAGCGATTATCGGCGCAAACCGGCTCTGCGTTAACCGACCCGCAGTCCAGCCGTTCATCGGCCAACTATCGCAAAATCGACGTCGTGCCGGAACCGGTATCCGCGCCAACGACTCCGCAATCCGCTGCGGCCGACTTACCACCGCCCCCTGCGCCCGTATCACTTCCTGCCGCCCCGCCGCAACCCGTACCCCGGACTGCTCCGGAAAATGCAGATCTGGCCGCCACGTTGCCGTCTCCGGTACCTCCAGCGGTCACAAAACCACCGCAGCCCGAAGCACCCCAAGAACTCGGACAGATCACCATCATGCCCAACGAAAATCTTTACGGGCCGATTGAAACCATCTACGGCGATGTCAGTTCCCTGCTCTTTCAATCCCTGTTGCTCGCCAACCCGCTGATTACTGACCCCAACATGGTTCAGGTGGGCCAGATGGTGCGGGTTCCGGCTATTCCGGCGGATGTCCGTCCTCTTGCCGATCCCGTGTGGTGGATCAGTGTCGCGCACCGCCGGAGCCTTGAAGATGCCTATGTTTTTTTACGCTCCTTGACCGGCAATGCCCGCCAGGTCAAGATTGTCTCCTACTGGACCCCCCAAAACGGCATCCAGTTCGACCTGCTGTTAGACCGTTTTTTCCCCGACCCCTTGACGGCCAGGATTACATTAGAGCAGCTGCCGGTGTCCCTTTCAAAGGAGGGGCGGATCGTCTCGATCTGGTCGCCTGAGGCGGTCTTTTATTCCGACCCGTTTTTCCGGCATCAAAACCGGCGCGCCAATGGTTGACAAGCTAATTGCCAAGTGAGCAGTTGATCAATTTTTTTTCTTCAAAATACGGTATCGCATTCGCGAATCGGCGCCCTCAGGAACGCGGACGCAAACAAGGAGTTCGTCAAGAAGATTATGAAACCAAACCCAAAAAACCCGATGCCCCTCGATAGCGGCGGAAGCGGGCAAGCCGGTGAGAAAAAAACATTGAAAACGAAAAAGCGATTGGGAGAAATTCTCATTGAAGGCGGGCTATTGACCCGGGGACAGCTTGAGGAGGCCCTGCCGTACCAAAAAAAATCCGGTCTGAAGCTGGGTCAGTTTCTTGTGCGCGAGGGAATCGTCAGTGAGGTTCAGATCGTTGACATGGTTTCCAACCAGTTGAATCTGGAAAAATATTCGGCAGAAGCCTACCAGATCGACACCGAGTTGGCCCACGTCATTCCCGCTGATCTGGCCTTTCGTTACCAGGCTGTGCCGCTTAAAAAAAACCATCTGCTCCTGACGATCGCCATGATCGACCCGATGGATATCAATGCCGTCGATGCGATCGAGGTGTATACCAACAACGAAGTCGAAACGGTGATCTGCACCGAACAGGATCTGAACCAGCTTCTGAGCACACTCTACGGCACTTATTCGGGTATCGGCGGCGTGTTGGAAGACATGGAGGAGATGCAGTACGATAAGGAGATCGAAAAGGCCGCGGTGACGGAGGACGTCGAGGTCAGTTCCCTGCAGGGCATGGCCGAAGAGGCCCCGGTCATCCGTCTGGTCAATACGATCCTGTCACAAGCCGTCCGCGAGGGTGCCAGCGATATTCACATCAGCCCGGAAAAAGATTATGTGCAGGTGCGCTTCCGTGTCGACGGCAAACTTCACGATGTGCCTGCGCCGCCCAAGTCGATGTTCCTGCCGATCATCTCCAGGCTCAAGATTCTCGCCAACATGGACATCTCCATCGCGCGAGTTCCCCAGGACGGTCGTTTCACGGTCAAGATGAAAAACAAGGAGATTAATGTTCGGGCGTCGACCATACCTTCCATCTACGGTGAGAATCTGGTGCTGCGGCTGCTCGACACCAGCAGCGGGGTCTACTCCCTCGAACGCCTCGGCATGTCGGAGATGGATCGGAGCAAACTCGTTTCGGTCATCAACCGCTCATACGGCATGATCCTGAGCACCGGACCGACCGGAAGCGGCAAGAGCACCAGTCTGTATTCGATCCTCAAAACCATAAACAAGCCGGACACCAACATCATCACGGTCGAAGACCCGGTGGAATATCGGATCGAAAAGATCTGCCAGGTCCAGCTCAACCGCAAAGCGGGTATGACCTTTGCGGACGGTCTGAGGTCGATCCTGCGCCAGGATCCCGATATCATCATGGTCGGCGAAATCCGTGACACCGAGACCGCCACGGTGGCCGTCCAGGCCGCCTTGACCGGTCACAAGGTGTTGAGCACCCTGCACACCAATGACGCGGCCGGCGCGATCACCCGTTTCATCGACATGGGCATCGAACCGTTCCTGGTGGCCTCGACGATGATCGTATCCTTTGCCCAGCGACTGGTCCGGACCATCTGCCCGCACTGCAAAAAACCACACAATGCCGCTCCGGAAGTCCTTGAATACTGGGGTCTGACGAACAACCGCAAGGCCAGTTTTCTGCACGGCACCGGGTGCTTCAACTGCATGCACACGGGATACAAAGGCCGAACCGGAATTTACGAAGTGCTGTTGATTGACGACATGATTCAAAACATGATTCTGAAAAAGCAGTCGTCCCAAATAATCGCACGCGCCGCAAAAGAAGCCGGTAGTTTCATGACGTTGAAAGAGGATGCCGCGCAAAAAATCAAGCAGGGCATCACGACGTTCGAGGAGGCGGCATCAGCGGTATTGACGTAACGGGCTGCTGGCCAGCGGTTCCCGGTAAACCTTTACGTGGAGCCGGTTACCCGGCGTAATCTATTGGATTCTTATTTTCACCGATAATTTCTGGCTGCTGACGGCAGGGACCGCCGCCACTGCCATAGAGGAACTAATGCCGAAATACGCCTACAAGGTTATCACCGAAACCGGCAATACCGGTTCCGGCGTCATCGAGGCCGATTCGCCCGATTCCGCCAACAACAAGCTCACTGCCCTGGGATACATCCCGACCCGGGTCAAAGAAATCGGCGCCGGCGCGGGGTTCAATCTCAAAGCTATACAAGACCAACTCTCCCCGATTCGGACCTCGGACATCATTCTTTTCACAAAACAGTTCCGCACCATGATCCGGGCCGGGGTCTCGATGCTGAACCTGCTCTCGATCCTGGAAGATCAGACCGAGAACGTAAAGCTTAAAAAAGTCATCTCCGTGATGCACCAGGACATCAACGAGGGCGCCAGCCTGACCGAAGCCTTTCGCAGGCATCCCCGCGTCTTTTCACCGCTCTATAGCAGCATGGTGCAGGCCGGCGAGGCCAGCGGCGCGCTGCCTGAAATACTCCATCGGTTGACCTATATCCTGGAACACGAACAAAAGGTCAAATCCGACATCAAGTCGGCATTGCAGTATCCGGCAATCGTCGTCGCTTTTCTGATCATCGCCTTTATCGTCCTGCTGACCTTCGTCATCCCTAAATTTGCCAGCATCT
>JAQAZR010000282.1:0-2677 GCA_032127235.1 Deltaproteobacteria bacterium | reverse complement strand
TGGGCCGCCTCCAGGGAGCAGTCCCGCGGCAACACGAGATGCATGTCGATGTGCGTGTGATCGCCCGCTTTCCAGGCTCTCAGCTGATGGATATCGATCCAGTTTTTGCGCCGATTCCTGATGAGCAGTTCTGAAAGATCTTTCAATACCGCGGGATCGGCGGCATCCATCAGCCCGTGAAACGCCTGGCGCACGAGTGCGAACCCGGTCATCAGGATGTTCAAACCGACCAGGCAGGCAACCAGACCGTCCAACCGCAGCCACCCTGTCAGCTTGACCAGAAACAACCCCACCACGACTCCCAATGAGGTGTAAACGTCCGTCAGCACGTGCCTCCCATCGGCAACGAGAGTGATGGAACCAGTCCGCCTGCCGACCCGCACCAGGCTGAAACCCAACATAAGGTTGACGACGCTCGTCCCCATCAGGATCAACAGACCGGCATCCAGATGAGGCAACGGTTGAGGGGTGAGAAGACGGGGGATGCCGGTTTTGAAAATTCCGAAGGCGGCAACGATGATCAGGGCCCCCTCGAATCCAGCCGAAAAAAATTCGATTTTGCCGTGACCGTAAGGGTGGCTCTCATCAGGCGGCATGGCTGCCATGATGATGCTGCCGATCGCAAAAGCACTGGCGACGACGTTGATGATCGATTCGAGTGCATCAGACAGGATGGCCGATGACCGGGTGAGGCGGTAAGCGTAGAACTTAACCGCCATCAACAAACATCCCGTCAGGAAAGACAGACAGATCAAGGCCAGACGGCGACGCTGGTCTTTTGAGGCTGAGGCTTGAACTCGCAGAAAATTATACATTTCTGGGTCGGAAACTGATGAGTGCTTTTAATGCAACCGTGGATGGGCAGTCGCTAAACTTATGACAAATCGACGACATGAAAACAAGCGGAAAGTATACCCTTAATTTCGTTTAATTACCCCCCGACAGAGCCGGGGAGGTACCTAAACGAAATTACCAACTTTCGCGTTAATTGAGGTAAAGGTGTCAGGGGACGGCCGGTGGGTTCAGATTATAGATGAAATAGGCTGCCAGCAGTTTTTTGTACTCCTGCAGAACCCTGGCGACATACTCCGTGTCTGTCCACCAGGGCTTTTTTGTTTTGCTCTCGGGATCCACCGGATGATAATAGAATTCGAACCGGCCGGGCTGACGGAATTGCTCGAATGCAATCTTGGCCCGCCGCATGTGGTAAGCCGAGCTGACGATAATGGCCGAAGTGAGATCCAGATCGCGCATGATGCGGACGGTCTTGATGGCTTCCACGTAGGTGCCGCCGAATCGGTCGATCAGCGATTCGTCTATCTTGGTGGACCTTCCGATGAGGACTTTGTCTTCCGGCAAGGCCTCATGCAAGCCGTAATACTGGACGGCCCAGGGCCAATCAATGGCAGAGTGGCGCAGCGGCAGAATGAGGTAGCGCCCCTTGCCCTCACGGATCAATGCGGACCCCTCTTCGATGCGCCCTTTGTCCTCTTTGGCCGATCCGGCCAACACGACGACGGCATCGGTAATTTGGCTACGGGAATCACTTTTAACGCGCAGGAATTTTTCTCCTGCCAGAAAAAAAAATGAAAACGAGAAGACCCATGAAAAGAAAGACGGCAATGAAGATTTTCCGATGTGTCTTTTTGTTCATCCCGAAGCCGTGTGGTGGTTGGCCCGCTGTTGGGTCGGTTCAGCCCGTTCTCCGTTGACCGGACATGATTCATTGTTGATGGATGACCCCAAGTGCCTAAAGAACTGAAACGGCTGTTTCGACGTGATCTTATTTTAAATCATAAGTACACGGATCCGCAAGAAATTTCAGTGTGGATGTCATCCGTGTTGACCTGGCTCCCCGAGTGTTGGTATGACATCCCGCACGCTGGTTGAGGCCAATCGGCTTGAGGGAATCCAATACGATGTTTTCGACACCCTGCCTGGCCGGGACCGGGAATCGCACAATGCCAACCCGAGGAAGAGGTGAAGTGAAATGAACATTCAGACCCATCAAAAGATCGTCCACCGACTCTGCGGCCGTCCGGTCAGCATCGGAACCGATGCCAGCAGGGTCGAGATGGAAACCTCCGACGAGATGATCGTGGATGATCTCGGTTTAGTGCATGGCGGGTTCATCTTCGGCCTGGCCGATCATGCGGCCATGATCGCCGTCAACCATCCCAATGTTGTGCTCGGGGCGGCCGAGGTCAAATTTTTCAAGCCGGTCAAGGCCGGAGAAAAAGTGATGGCCGAGGCTCGTGTGGAAGAAAGTTCGGGCAAGAAAAAAATCGTGGCGGTCACCGTCAAGAGAGGCGAAGAAACGGTTTTTGCGGGAACTTTTACCTGTTTCGTGCTCGACCAACATGTCCTGGCATGAAGGCGGGACTTGGCCTGCCATAGCGGTAAGATCGAGTGATACGGCATCAGTTGTTGAACGGGAGACATGCATGTCCGGGCTGAGGATTTTTACCGGCAATCGGCTCGAGATTCTCGCCGACCGGCTGGCGGAGGTCGTCAGCCGACCGCTCGCAACGGCGCTTGAACCCGAGACCGTTATTGTTCAAAGCCGGGGCATGGAACGCTGGGTGTCGATGGCACTTGCTCGGCGCAACGGCATCTGCGCCAACATGGCGTTTCCTTTTCCGAATGCATTTTTGGATGACCTCTTTCGGCGGATCCT
>JAQAZR010000281.1:0-7168 GCA_032127235.1 Deltaproteobacteria bacterium | reverse complement strand
CCGGGTCGTACAACAGCTCGATCAAGGGAATGGCGGCCGCGGCATTGCCTCGCCACCCCAGTGCAAATGCGGCTCCGGCCCGCACGGTCGGGTCGGTGTTTTTCAGGGCGGCCACCAGTTGGTCGATAAGGGCTTGCGGCTTCCTAAGAAATGAGCCGGTCACGCTCAGCTGGATAGCGGCGTCGTGGCGCACCTCTTCGTCTTCGCCCGGGTCGGTCAACAGGTGGTAGAGCGGCCAAACGATATCCTCTCCGGCAAATCCGCCCAACAGCAGAACGATCCGACTCTTGAGACCGCGATCAGCATGTTTGAGCGCTTTGAGCAACAGCGGCAGCGCTTGCTCCCGTTCTTCAAAGAAGCGCTTCGGATCTTCGATATAAACTTGGACTTTTTTCTGAAGGCGCGCCCGCGATTGAAATAAAATGACCTTGCTTTTTTTCATCCCGCCGCTTTTGTCTACGATAGATTCGAAAGAATTGTCTTTATAGATACATAGGTTGAGCGGTTTAACGTTCACGGTTCCCAGTTAAAATGCCATAACTGGTCTCTATAAATCGTATTACTCGTCAATTGGTTCGAATTCCATGTTTCACCCAATGGGTGAAAGCGGCCAATTCAAACAATGGAGTATAAAGTTAATGAAATCAGAATCTTATAACCTTTGAACCTTGAGCCTTGAGCCTTGGACCTTGAACCGATCAGTTTAGAAGATAGTATCCGTGAAACCCGCCCCAATGTCAACGATGGCCTAATCCAGCCCTATCAGAAAAATTGCCCTTGACCCTATACGCCTTTAATGTAAAGCTGATACACATAATTCCACCTAATATGTCCGTCCCAGGCAAAATCCGGTGACACGCGTCACGGTTTCGTATCAGCAACCCTTTCATGTGAGGCCGATGTGAGAATTCGAACAGCCGTTTTGATGCTAGGTCTGGTGCTTCTGGTTTTCTACGGCTGCGCTTACGTCAATATACGCACGCCCTATGACACCGATCTCAACCAGACCCAACTCGGGTCGAAAACCGGCACGGCTGAGGCTTACAGCCTTTTATGGTTGGTGGCTTGGGGTGACGCCAGTTATACTGCCGCCGCCAGAAACGGCCAAATAACGGTTATGCAGCACGCGGACCAGGAAGTCCTGCAAGTTCTGTTCGGCCTCTACACCCGCTGGCGTATTGTGGTTTACGGGGATTGAAGTGGATGAGCGGTGCCGGAGGGTGGGGCTTGATCCGGACGGAGGAATTCAAGGTGTTCGGCAAGAAACTGACAGGCTGTGCTTGTCTGGCGGCCTTAATCGCACTTGTGTCGACCGGGTGCGGCGCTGTCGTTAAAAACGGCCACGCGGTTCTTGTCGGTGCGGCGTACACCCGTGTCAAGTTCCCCCTGACGACCGATCTCAACCGTACACCGGCCGCCGTCGACACCGGCGGTGGAAAAATCATCCGGATCAAGGAACCGTTCTCCGGTTACGGTATCTATGCCGAGTTCAATTCCAATGCGATCGGCGAGATTGCCAAAAGGCACGGGTTGAAAACGGTCTACTATGCCGACATCGAGCGGTTGAGCATTCTCGGAATCTGGCGCCACGACGAGGTCATCGTCTACGGCGAAAAATAATCCCGTCTCCTCTCCGTCTTGCGAAGTTTTTCGTTGCCATCCTAATTAACGCTAATTTCTGAAGTGAAAGAAATACCGGTCGGGTTGACGGGAAGGGGGATCGAGTGCAAAACTGACAGTGGATAGGAAAAACATCCGCCGCTCCGCAGGCCGCAAAAGCGTCCAATAAAAACCGAATAAAATGCTCGCCTGAAAACATGTCTACGCTCACCAAAATCCTGAAATAATTTCATTCTTGACACTCGACGAGGGGGGATCTATATGTTTTTTTAATGACATCCGCACACCTTACCTCGGACCATTCGGCAGCGTATAGCGCCCATCGGGACAGCGAAAGAGATCCGGGGGTCATCGACGCCGTATAAATGATGGATTCGGTTATTTGAGTGGGGAAGCGTAACATTGGTACCAGGGTGAAACCGATGACATACAATGCCGATCATGTTGCACATAAGACCGCGGGAAATCCGCCCCAACCGGCTAACCGCCCGATTGGAGCCGATGAACTCGAGCTTGACCTTGATTCAAGATCCGTATTACCGCTCCTCCAAAAGGCCAACTCATTCACAAAGAGCCGGGAACTTCAGGCGCGAGGTCTCTATCCGTACTTCCGGACGATCACATCGACCCACGATACCGAGGTGGTCATCAAAGGTGTCAAGGTCCTGATGTTCGGATCCAACAGCTACCTCGGCCTCACCAATCATCCCGAAATCAAACACAGTGTCCAAGCCGCCGTGCAAAAATACGGATCCGGCTGTGCCGGTTCACGCTTTCTCAACGGCACCCTGGACATTCACCTGGAGCTCGAAAACGCGCTGGCCGAACTGGTCCGCAAAGAAGCCGCCATTGTTTTTTCGACCGGGTTCCAAGCCAACCTCGGTGCGATCGGAGCGATTGTCGGACGCGGCGAATATGTACTGGCGGACAAAGAAGATCATGCCAGCATCGTCGACGGCTGCCGCCTGAGTTTCGGGAATTTCCTGCGTTGGGCCCACAACGATTTGGGCCACCTTGCCGAACGGCTGCGGAATATCGACCTTGACACCGGAAAACTGATCGTGGTCGACGGAGTCTTCAGCATGTCGGGCGATATCGCACCGCTTCCGGGGATCGTCGACCTCGCAGAACAGCACAAGGCCGTCGTGATGGTGGATGATGCCCACGGTATCGGCGTCATGGGAACCGGGGGTGCCGGTTCGGCCGACCACTTCGGATTGACTGACCGCGTCCACATCATTATGGGCACCTTCAGCAAATCCCTGGCCTCGGTGGGAGGTTTCATTGCCGCCGACGCGGTAACCATCGAATACCTGAAGCACACCGCCCGCAGCTTGATTTTCAGCGCCAGTATCAGCCCGGCCAACACCGCCGCCGTGCTGGCCGCCCTCAAAATCATGCGCCGTGAACCCGAGCGAATCGAGCGCCTTTGGCAAAACACGCAATATATGCAGGAGGGATTGCAGCGGTTGGGATTCGAAACAGGGACCGGTCGAACACCGATTATTCCGGTTTACTGTCATGAATCGGAACCGACTCTGTTGATGGCACTCGAGCTTCAGAGGGAGGGCGTCTTCGTCAATCCGGTCCTCCCGCCCGGCGTCCTTCCCCATCAGTCGCTCATCCGCATCAGCCTGATGGCGACCCACACCAAAAAGCAGATAGATTATGCCCTCGAGAAGATGGCCAAGGTCGGTTCGGAGATCGGCCTCATTTGATGAGCATAAGGAGTATTGCCCCCTCGTTTGCAAAATATCAATCGACGATGGGGTAGAGTTCTTTCTTCCCTTTTATCGCCGGTAACATTTCTATAAGCGGCTAGGTTCGAGATGTTGAAGCACGCGCGTGCCTTAGAAATCACCCCTTGAACACGCCGGGAGAATACGGGTCCGATGTCGTATACGGTCAGGCAGGTCGTCACGGAAAGTGACCTGAAAACCTTTATTCACTATCCGCTGAATCTTTACCGCGGCGTGCCCCAATTTGTACCACACCTGTTTAAAGAGCGTAAAAAATTCTTCAGCCGTTCCAACCCGATCTTCGAATTTACCGATGTGGCCTATTTTCTCGCCCACGACGCCCGCGGGAAAACGGCCGGACGGGTGACGGCTCATATCAACCATCGCGCCAACCAGGTGACACGCATCAAAAACGGCTATTTCGGCTTTTTCGAATGCACTGCCGACATCGAAGCCGCGTCGAGACTGATGCAAGCCGCCGAAGAGTGGCTGCGCAACCGGGGCATGGCCGTCATTCAAGGACCTTTTAATTTCTCCACTAACGAAGAGTGTGGGTTTTTGGCCCACGGCTTCGATCGGCCGCCGGCGTTCATGATGCCGTACACGCCACCGTATTACCTCGATTTCATGGATCAACTCGGCTACGCACCGGCCAAGGAACTTCTGACTTACGAACACGCTCACCACGGCCGCATACCCGAATACCTCGAGCATTACTGCCGCCGGGTACAACAGAGAAATCAGGTCACCATTCGTGCCTTTGACATGCGCCGGTTCGAAGAAGAGGTCGCGGCGGCATTTCAGATATACAATTCCGCCTGGGAAGAGAACTGGGGCTTTGTACCAATGACCGAAGCCGAATTCGACTATGCCGCCCATGAATTTAAACCGATCATCGAACCGTCGCTCGTACTCGTGGCCGAGAAAGAGGGTTGCATGGTCGGCTTGTCTCTTAGCCTGCCGGACTATAATGTCGTTCTGCGAAAAATGAAGGGACGGCTCTTTCCGTTCGGTTTTCTGCATTTTCTCTTCGGCCGGCGTTCTATCCATCATATCCGCGTCATCCTGCTGGGGGTGCTGCGCGAGTACCGTCGCAGCGGCATCGACCTGCTGCTGATCGAAAACACCTTTCGGAATGCGATGGCTAAAGGCTACCTGAGCGGTGACCTGTCCTGGATCCTGGAGGATAACCTGTTGATGCGAAGAGCTTTGGAACGGATGGGCGCCACGGTCAGTAAGATCCACCGCATTTACGAAAAAAAGCTATGAAAGTATGTCTCACCGGCGGCAATGGTTTCGTCGGCAGTCACATTCTGGATGGTCTGCAGAAGGCCGGCATGAAGAGTGTCGTATTGCTCCGTCGCACCGGCGATACCCGTTTCATCACCCGCCACCTGGACCACGTCGACATCTGTTACGGGTCACTTGGCGACCTCGATGCCCTTACCACCGCACTGCACGGTGCCGAGGCGGTGGTCCACTGTGCCGGAAAGACGAAGGTTACACGGAATTCGGAATACGACGAGGTCAACGACGCCGGTACGCAACACATTGTTGCGGCCGCCAACTCCCACGCCGGTTCGATTCGGCACTTCATTCACATTTCCAGCCTGGCGGTCAGCGGGCCGGGAACCATGACACAGCCGGCCCGCGAGAGCGCGCCGCCGCAGCCGGTTTCCGCCTACGGCCGCAGCAAATTGGCCGGCGAAACTACGGTGAGAAAGAACTGCCGCGTCGCATGGACGATACTGCGGCCTGCCGCGGTCTATGGACCGCGGGACCGGGATTTCCTCAATGTGTTCAAGGCCGTCAAATTACGCTTGATGCCCCTTTTCGATGGCGGTCATCAGCCCCTCAGCCTGGCCTTTGCGCCGGATGTGGCCACGGCGGTACTCGCCTGCCTCGGCCGTGAAAAGGCCTACGGAAAAATTTACCATGTAGCGGCCACCCTACCCTGCTCCAACCAAGAATTGCTGCAGGAAATCGCGGCACAGATGGGCGTTCGACCATGGCGGGTGATCCTTCCGCGTGCGGTCCTCTACCCGCTCGGCGGACTGCAGGAGGTACTGGCGCGGCTTACAGGCCGACCCGGCATTCTAAGCCGTGACAAGGTCAGAGAAATCCAGGCTCCCGGCTGGGTCTGCGCGACCGAAAAGATCGAAGAGGACCTCGGATTCAGTGCGCCGACGCCGTTGAACCAAGGCGTTGCCCGGACCCTCGACTGGTACCGCCGGCAGGGGTGGCTGTGACCGGGAGACCCCCACCACCGGCAACCCCCGGCCGCTTTTCGGCCGTATCGCTGCTGTCTGTTACCCGCCATTATCAATTCATCGACTACGCTACGCAGGGGTATTTGATTGTTGTCGGAGTCCTGATTCTTTTTTTTGGTAGTGACCGTGTACCCTTCGGGGCGGTTCTATTGGTGGCGCATGCCGTGGGGATATTGGGCCTCCACGCCCTGATCACTGCCCACGGAGCCTTTCCGAATCGGCGGTCAATCGGCTTCTTGCGTCATTTTTACCCGATACTGATGTACGCCGTATTTTATCGCGAGTGTGAAGCCCTCAATCTCATGATTGTCGACCGCTATCTCGACCGAAGCTTCATCGCTCTCGAAGAGCGCCTGTTCGGCCTGCAGCCGAGTGTCCGCTTCATGGAAGCCTTTCCTTCCCTGGCGGTGAGCGAGTTCTTTTATGCCGCCTATTTCTCTTACTACATCATGATCGTCGGCGTCGGTATAGCCCTTTACTTTCAGGACCGGCAGCGATTTTTTCACTTCGTCGCCGTTGTTTCCTTCGTTTTTTACGTCTGCTTCACGATCTATATTTTTCTGCCGGTCATCGGTCCACCGGTTTTTTATGTTCCCATAGCGGGTTTTCCCGGTCAGGAAGAACTGCCATTCTATCCCCTGCGGTTTCCACCGGCAGTCCGTTCCGGGATTTTTTTTCACATCATGCAGCTGATCTATCGGTATTTCGAAGGCCACGGAGCGGCCTTTCCGAGCAGCCACGTGGCCGTGGCCATCTGCACCCTTTATTTCACATGGCGCTATTTGCCACGTCGACGCGTTTTGCATTTATCGGCGGTTGTCGCCCTTTGTTTTTCGACCGTCTACTGCCGATACCACTACGCCGTAGATGTCCTGGCGGGGGTTTTGACGGCCGCAATTGTCATCCCGCTGGGCGAATCGCTCTACCGTCGGATACCCGGCCCATCGCTCGGCACATCGTGAATCATTGCTAAGCGAATACCCGTGGACAGACATCGATATACTTGACGGCCCGCCCTGCCGGTTTTAACGTTCACCTTATTATCCGATGAGTACATGTTAAAATCGAAAACGTCACATGCCATTTGGCGGCTTTTATTTTTTAGAGGATATCAAATGACCAAAATGCATGTTTTAGGGAACTTACTTGTCTGCCTGCTGGCGCTATTCCTGGTTCCGGCATGGAGCACCACGGGTGTGGTGATCGGCGATTTCACGAACGGTACCGATCGGAACGGCGTGCCTGTGGGCTGGCAGCTCAAAGAAAAATCAGGCCGGGCCGATCTGGCCGTCGTGGAAGAAAACGGTGTCAACGCCCTGCGTTTGACCAGTAACGACAGCTCTTTTTCGATCCAGAAAACCGTCGATGTCGATGTCAGTCGCTATCCGGTAATGAGCTGGCGTTGGAAGGTGACCCGTCTACCTGAAGGCGGTGACTTCAGGAAATCGAAAACCGACGACCAGGCAGCCCAGCTTTTCCTGGCATTTTCAAAAACGAAAGCCATCGTTTACATCTGGGATACCACTGCACCTCAGGGAT
>JAQAZR010000280.1:0-15159 GCA_032127235.1 Deltaproteobacteria bacterium | reverse complement strand
TTGAAGATCAGCGTGATCTTGGCGCCGCCCATGCTCTGGATGCCGGCTTTTTGGGCCATGGTCATATTGATGTCGGCCATGGCGGTGTTGGCGATTTCAGCCGCCAGTTCGGCCCCATCCCGCAGTTCACGGCCGGCTGCGGCCGCCCCGCCGGTCAACGGATAGAGAACGCCGATTTTGATCTCCTTCTCGGCCCGGGCGCCGGCGGGCAGCAGAAGGGACGCGGCGACGAGCAGCACGACGCACAATGACGTAAACCTGGCGATCGTTTTCATAAGATGTCCTCCTTTTTTGTGGTGACACGATTAAAAGAAACGTCTGCGTTAAATACAATGCAAGATTCAGGTAAAAAGGAGGTCAGCTTTCCTCCGGGCTGCGTTCGCGGGTCAATGCGGTCGACGGTATATTACAGCAGAGCAACCGGCCGTCTGTGCATGGAATTGTCTTTATAAGACGCCCTCGGACCTGTCAAGCGGCATGTTCAATGAGGGGGGTGGAATAATTAAAGGCCCGAATTTGCGAAAACCCGGCGGCTTGACGGGCTCGCCCTATGGCTCCCTCCGTTCGATGGCCATGCGATAGAGGTACATGTGGGTGAGCTTCTGCACCTCGACATGCTCGAGGCCGGCCAGCCTTGCCATCTTTACAATCGCTTTTTGTGTGAGGCGGTGCTCAAGCGGCGGTCCCTCCTCCTCTTGCACATAGGGCCATTCCAGGACAACCACCCTCGCCGTCGTTACCCTGCGCGCCTCGCTTAAAGCCCTTACCGGGTCGTCCGTCTCGTGCAGTACGTGGCATAGAAAAGCAACCTCGAAGGCTCCACCCTCATACGGGATCGCCTCCGCAGTGGCTTGCTTGAACTCCGCCGTTGGCACGAGCCGTCTGGCCACTTGCAGCAAGCCGCCGTTGGAGTCGATCCCGGTGACCGCGAACCCCCTCGCTGCGAATGCCTCTGCGAAGACGCCGGTACCAGTGCCGACGTCTATCAAGCGGGGTGTTACCAAGCCCTCGACACTGAGCGAGACTACCCTGTCGACCTCAAGGAGAGCAATCCTCTCGGCGGATCGCAGGCGTTCAGCGTCACCGTGAAAGCGCCGTTCGTGTTCTTCTTCGTTCATGTTCCTCCCTGTAGCCTCATTACGCTACCGAACAAGCTAATGGGCGAGGTGATTTCCTTCTGCGCCCTAAGTCCATTAAAATTCCAATCTATACGAATTGATTGTATTATTCTTTTAAGTATTTTCCGTGCAGCTCTTCCGAGACACACGTTGGGAGGGATCCTGACGGTAATATTCCTGCAAAACACGATAAAGGTCCGGTGCCTGCTCAATCATTAACCGCGGCTGATCGAAGAATTGCTCTGTGGCGACAGCGAAAAATTCCGCTTCGTTAGTCGCACCGTAGGCATTGAGGAAAGTTTTTTTACCCTTTTCGGTGTCGTGTTTGAGACGCAGGTATTCACGCGAACATATCCGGACCCAGTCACGGTATTCTGCGCGGTTGCGCAGTGGAGGTGTACCGTCGGCCGCGCCGTCGAGCATGTCCAGTTTATGCGCGAATTCGTGGTAAATAACGTTGTGACCGGACTCAGGATGGCGGCCGCCACGCAGGGCTGCATCCCAGATAATTATTACCGGTCCCTGCTGGAACGCCTGCCCGATAATGGGATGCTCAAGCTTTACTGGTGCGAAACTATTTTCAAAGAAACCTGGCTTGCGTTGAGGCGGAACAACGGTAGAGGGGTAGACAATGATGGATTCGACATTCCGGTAGTAGTTGTGGGGCAGGCCCAGAAGGAGCAGACAGGCCTGAGCGGAGATCGTGACACGGATCTCGTCGGTAAGTTCCAGTCCACCAGTTCCTTCCCATTTTTTTTCGGCGATAAACACCTGGATCAGGGCACGCAGGCGACCGCGCTGGGCATCTTCCAGCCTGCAGTAGTGGGTAACGTTACGGCGGATTATGTCCTCCCATAAAGAAGGAAAGGGAGCCTGGGTGAGCTTCTTTCGGTGACGATCGGTAAGCCAATGAAACATTGGAATTTCCTAATGTTCTTTTGCTTTTGGTAATTGGGGTCGAACCAAACAATTCTGCCGGTATTTGAAAATTGTCATCTCCAAAGCCACTGTTGTCAAACTTTAAAAATTCATTCTAACTAAAAATTAAACGGCGCCTGCTATTTGACGTCCGCTGGAATGCCGGGTTAGCGCTTAACTCGTTGGTCCCTTTGAAAGCTGCGCACTAAGCTACACCGCAACAATCCAAACGACGTCGGCTTTGATTTTATAAAAAAAACGATACGGCGAGATAATCACCTCCCGGTAGGAAAGTTCTGGAAAATCCGGTATGATTCTCCCGGATTCAGGAAAGTCCTCAAGCCTTCGCAAGATTTTTTCGGATCGATCTCGAAAACTGGTCGCCGCTGAAGGTTTATCCCGTCGAATGTATGAGAGGGCAGAAAAAAATTGGGTTCGGGCAGAAGGGGTAAAGCGGACCTTCACGAGGGCTCCTTGGCTAAGAGTGAGTCAGCTTCAGCAAGAACAGTATCCAGGTCATATCCCTCACCTTTTTCTATTTCCCTATCTCCCTTGGCTAAAAGGCGCAGGATCTCTTTTTCGCGTTCAGATTTCTCATACGCCTCGACGCCGATTATTACCGCAGCTGCCCGCCCTCTTTGTGTAATGATCAAAGGCTCTTTATTGTTTCGTAATTGTTTCAGAACTTTGGCAGCACCCTGCCTCAAATCGCTCACCGGAATGATGCTTAATAGCTTAACCATAGCGTACCTCCTATTGTATTTTTACATGTACCATCAAATGCAGCATAAAACAAGGGGCTATTCGAATGCCGTTGATCAAGGCGCGTCCGGCACGCCTTGATCAACGTTGAGCTTGAGCAGCGGCCTATATAAATTCAAAGCGTGAACGGCCTTTACGAAAAACCGCTATCTTCACGCCGCCTGCTCCACGTTTTTTGTTAAACAGAATACATACACAACCGCATGGTATCTTTCCGTGGTGGATTCCAAATATTCCGGAAACTTTTCCCGGTCACTCTCGCTCTTGAACACCGCTTTGCGTTCATTTCCTCTGGATGTCACGTGATCAACAGCACCGGGGTAGGTTATCCTCAAGGGGCGGGCTATTAGTGGTCCTTTTAAATATATATATGCGTTTCCGTAAAAGCGCGGCTTAAATCAAATTATCATGATATTGTAAAGAATGAAGACCTGACCCCGTTGTTTTGTTCGGGTTCGACCAGGGTGGATTGGAACGAATTTTTTGTTTTGCGGCTGTGGGTTGACGAAAAGCTCACCAGCGGCAAAAGCCGGCAGGATTTTGGCGTCTAATGCAGCGACAGGCTCGCTTCAGCGATAGATATGCTTGCGGTGGCCAACCTTTACTACCCAGACCGTAAGTTCATCATCTTCAATTGAATATATAATACGGTAGCGCCCCTGGCGCAAACGATATCTATCTTGACCGGTCAGTTTTTCACAGCCTGGGGGTCGGGGATTTTCTGAAAGTGCTTTTATACGATTTAGGATATTTTTCACATCTTTTTTGGGGATGGCGTCAAAATCTTTTTGCACCGACTTTTTGAAAAAAAGCTTATATGCGGCCATAATTTTTTAGTCATTTGACCACTTCATCATAGCTGACTAGCGATTCACCAGCCCTTTCGTCAAACGCTGTGAGGTCCTCTGCATCTTCGGCAAGGGCCTCTTTGACGGCCTCGTTGACCAGCTCAGATACTGATCGAGAAGTTTCCACGGCTTTTAGTCGCAGCGCCTTGTGCAAATCGGGGTCAAAATAGATGGTCGCACGCTTAGTTTGTGTTGCCATAATGTCACCTCCCTTATGAAGCTATAACACCATAGCGTTAAAACGTTAAAATGTCAATTTGGGGGTACAGCATCAGGAACATAAATAACACGCAAGTATCTTCCACTTATTGTTAGTCCTATACAAATGCGGGATCCTTAACTGCCTGGGCGATCTTCACCTTGTTTTTCTAAATTTATTAGGGTCAGGTCGTCATTTTTGCATAATAATTTTTTCCCGATCTTTGCGATTTTAAAAAAGCGTCATGTCCTCGTCCTTCAGGTCCGAGACGAACATGTGGCCGGGGGAGTGGGTAATCACCAGCGGCAGGGGGGTCGATGTGGCGGCCATGGCCGATGTCACCCCGCAGGCCCAGAACACCGGGACTTCTCCCGGATCGATGGTGACCGGGTCACCGAAATCCGGGCGATCGATGTTCTTAATGCCGATTTGGGACGGATCGCCGATATGAACCGGTGCGCCGTGGGTCAGGTGAAAGCGGGTGGTGATCTGGACCGCGCGGACGGCCTGTTCGGGCGTCATCGGCCGCATGCTGACCACCAGGGGTGCGGAGAACGGGCCAGCCGGCGTGCACGCACGGTTGGTGACGTACATGGAGACGTTTTTGCCTTCCTCGATGTTGCGGATCGGAAGGCCGGCGGTCTGCAGGGCGTTCTCAAAGGAGAAACTGCAGCCCAGAAGAAAGCTGACCATGTCTTCGTTGAATATGTCGGTGACGGTTTCGACTTCTTCCGTCAACTCTCCGTTGCGGTAGATCCGGTAGCGGGGCAGATCCTGGCGCAGATCGGCCCCTGGGGCAATTTTAGGCTCGTAGACACCGGCCTCGAGAACATCGAGAATCGGACAGGGTTTGGGGTTTCGGACACAGAAGAGAAGAAAGTGAAAGGCTTCCCGCTGCGGCAGCATGACCAGGTTGGCCTGAACAAAACCGCGGGCTGCACCCGAGGTCGGTTTTCGCCATTCTGCGGCGCGAATCCGTTTCCGCAGCTGGGCCGCGGTAAGGTTTTCCGGGTTCATGGGGGTTCCTTATAATAATTGGTTTTAGGTATTAAGTTTTAGGTTTTAGGTGGGGCTATGATGGCGGTTGAGCCCGTTTGCCGGTAAATCGGCTAACTCGACCATACCGTTGAGCCGGTCCGGTCGGTTTGATTTTAAATGACTCAACCGGCTCAACGGGCTAAACCGGCTCAACTAATTTATACAATATTGACTTCTTCGTTAAATTTTCCCAATTGACACAGGCCGTCGGCCGTGACGACGTGGGTGTTTTCAATGCCGACGACGCCGACTCCCGGAAAGATCAGTTTCGGTTCGAGGGCCACGATCATGTTCTGCTGAAACTCGAGCCTCTGCCCCTTGGCCAGAAAGGGGTATTCATCCAGTTCGATGCCGATGCCGTGACCGATGAAACGGATGCGGCGGTCACCCACACCCATGAAGTTGTCGGCGTATCCCAGTTCCGTCGCCATGGCGACCGCCATTTCATAAACGTCGCCGGTTCGAACCCCCGGTTTGGCCTCTTTTTTGACCATCGCCTGCACGGTCAGCATGGCCTGGTGAGCCTGAAGCAGTTCATCCGGCAAACCCTCGATGGCGAATATGCGCGTGTGGTCGGACAAGTAGCCCTGGTGGGCGAAGACATAGTCGAACAGAATCGGTTCGCGGCGCTGAATCGGCCGGAAACCCGGTCCCTGAGCCACGGCCGGGCTCACCGCCGCGCCGCCGGTAGGTGATGCCAGATAGCTGGGCACAGCGGCCGACGGTCCGGCCATCAGGTGTCCGTAAAACAGCTCACTGCCCCAAAGACGCATCCGAATGATTCCCTGGTGGCCCAGCCGGCGGGCGCGGGCTTCGATCAGTCCGGCCAGCTCGATTTCGGTTATCCCTTCTCGCAGATACTCCCTCACGCTGTCGGCGACCTGGTCCGAATATCCGGCTGCGGCGGTGATCAGGCCGATTTCATGATCGGATTTAACCGCCCGGATCAGGCGGACAACGGTCGAGACATCAGAAATATCGGCCCCGGAGAAGATGTCGCGGTAGCCGAGGTAGAGGTTTGTGGGCAGCACATCGAGCTCGAGACCCAAATGGCGGGGGAGGGGGTAGCCGTTGCGGCTCAGCAATTCCGGCAGTTCCTGCGGCCGGGATATGGGAACAATTTTTCGAATCGGTGATTCGGCCACGGCCCGCTCAACGTCTTTGCGGACCATCAGCAGCGGTTCGCCGTCGACCGGCACGAAGAGATGGGCCTGCTGGATGGTGCCGGTAAAGTAAAACAGGTCCGAGTTCTGAAGGATCAACGCCGCATCGATTCCGGCTTTTTCCAGCCGCTGTTTGAGATGATCGATTCTGGTGTCGATTTCGCTGGATGGTGTGGAAAAGGTCATAACCCGCCTCATTATGAATCATTAGGCGTCATGAGAACGGACTCGTCGTTTTCGATTTTCCAGCAGCGGACGAGGTGATCCGGAGCGACAGACCGCAACGGGAGATCCGCCTGCCGGCAAGCGGCGTCGCCCTTCGGACAAAAGTCCTGAAAAACGCAGCCTTCGGGTGGCGGTCCCGGCACGACGCCGCCTTCTTTCAGGTGAAGGTCTGCTTTTTGGTCGCGGTCGACATCCGGTATGGCCGCCAGCAGCGTTTGCGTGTAAGGGTGCTGCGGGTGGGCATAGAGTTCTTCGGCCGGTGCATACTCCATGATATAGCCTTTGTTCATGACGGCGACCTGATTGCAGAGATACCCCACCACGTTCAGGTCATGCGAAATGAAGAGGTAACTCAATCCGAGACGGTCCTGCAAGTCTTTCAACAAATTAATCACTTGGGCCTGAATGGAAACATCAAGGGCCGAAATCGGTTCGTCGCAGATGATCAAGGACGGATCGACGCTCAGTGCCCGGGCAATTCCGATCCGCTGTCGTTGGCCGCCACTGAACTCGTGCGGGTAGCGCCCGGCACTCTCCGGCGACATGCCGACCATCTCCAGCAGCTCGGACAGACGGTCTCTGCGCCGCCGCCCGCGGGCAATGCCGACGATTCGCAGCCCTTCTTCGATCGACTGTCCGACGGTCATGCGGGGGTTGAGGGATCCGTAGGGATCCTGAAACACGATCTGCATCTGCCGGCGATACGGCTTCAACTCCTTTTCCGGCAGACGGCTGATGTCGTTTTGGCGAAAGAAAATCAGGCCGGCGTCCGGCTGCAAGAGCCGCATGATCATGCGGGCGACCGTGGATTTGCCGCAGCCGCTTTCTCCCACCAGGCCTAACGTCTGGCCCTGCCGGATCGTGAAGTCGACGCCGTTGACGGCCTTTATCCATCCCGTGACCCGCAGAAAAAAACCGGAGCGGACCGGAAAATGCTTTCTCAGATCGCGGACCTCGAGGATGATGTTGTCTTCCGGGTTCGGGTTCATTGGCTTGATATCAACTCATCGGCTCGCTTGCGGTCGCGTTCGTAAAGGACCGGACAACGGGCCTGGTGGCCATCGCCGTAATCGCACATTTGTGGATACTGCTCCCGGCAGGTTTGCACGGTGTGGGGGCAGCGCGGGTGAAAAGGACATCCCGGCGGTTTGTGGGCCGGGTCGGGGACGGCGCCGGGGATGCTGTAGAGTCGCCGTCCTCTCTTGGCGCGCGTGGGCAGTGACGCCAGCAATCCCTGGGTGTAAGGGTGCTTCGCATCACCAAAGATGTGCCCGGTTTTACCCTGCTCGGCAATGATGCCCGCATACATGACGTAGACCCTATCGGCCACGGCCGATACGACCCCGAGGTCGTGGGTGATGTAAAGGACCGACATCCGGTGTTTCTGCTGCAGGGTGCCGAAGAGCTTCAAGATCTGGGCCTGAACGGTGACATCCAGTGCCGTGGTCGGCTCGTCGGCGATCACCAGTTCCGGGTTGCAGGCCAGGGCCATGGCGATCATGACCCTCTGGCGCTGTCCGCCGCTGAGTTCGTGCGGATAGGCATTGAGGCGTTCTTCCGCAGAGAGAATCCCCACATCGGTCAAGAGCTGGACACAGCGGGGGTGCAGGGCGTCTTCGTCTATTTTCTTGTGGATCCGAATGGCCTCTCCGATCTGGTCGCCGATTTTGAAAACGGGATTGAGGGAGGTGAGCGGCTCCTGGAAAACCATGGCGATGCGATTGCCTCGAATATGCTGCAGGCCTTCCTCTTCCAGCTGCAGCAGGTCTTCGCCGGCGAACAGGATGCGGCCTGACGCGATTTCGCCCGGCGGTTGGCGGATCAAGCCCAGAATGCTGAGGGCCGAGACGGTCTTGCCGCACCCGGATTCGCCTACCAGGCAGACGGTTTCCTCACGTCCCACCTCGAAATCGACGCCGTCGACGGCTTTCGCCACGCGGTTCTCGGCACCGTGAAAGTGGACCTTGAGGTTCTCGACCGTTAGCAGGGGTTCTGTCATGAGTCTGCTGAGCCCGTTTGGCCCGTTGAGCCGGTTGAGTCAGTTTAGTCGGTTAAGTCGGTTGGCTGCCGCGTACTATTTCATTAACTCGAACGGTTTTAACGATTCGGTATCGCATTTCAATTGATTCCATTCGATCAACAGTATTCCGTTATCAACCACACCTCAAACAAGTCAAACCGACTCAAGGGGCTAACGGGCCAAACGGCCTAACGGCCTAACGCGCTAAACCGGCTCAACCGCTCTACCGCTCCCGCAGTCGCGGGTTCAAAGCGTCGCGGAGTCCTTCCCCGAAGAGGTTGAATGCCAGTACGACCACGAGGATGGTGATGCCCGGTATAAACGTGAGCCAGGGGGCGTCGAAGATAAAGTTCTGACCGTCGGACAGGATGTTGCCCCAAGTGGCATTCGGCGGCGGAACGCCGAAGCCGAGAAAACTCAAACCGGCTTCGGTCAGGATGGCCGACGCAATGCCGAGGGTGGCCGACACCAGGACCGGAGCGACGGCATTGGGCATCATGTGACGGAAAATGATCCTCAGATTGCCGACGCCCAGGGCCCGCACGGCGGCGACGAAGTCCTGTTCGCGCAGTGCGAGAAATTCGGCGCGCACGAAACGGGTGGTGCCCATCCAACTGGTCAGGCCGATGACGATCATGATGTTGTAGATACTGGCCGGCAAAAGGGCCACCACCGTGAGAATCAAAAAGAACGTCGGGAAGCAGAGCATGATGTCCACCAGCCGCATGATCAGCGTGTCGATGGTCAGGGTCTTCGAGTGCAGAAACCGCGAAAGGACGGTCGGCTGGCGCCCCGGCGGCGTGCGCCCCGCGCCGGAAAGCAGTCCGTAGGCGGCGATTGCGCCAAAAAGAAGCAGAACCGCGCCCCAGGCAGGGCTTACGGCCAGCAGGACGAAGCCGGCCGACAGCAACACCGCCACCAGGACATGATCCAGCCGCACCGCGTTTTGACCGTAATAACCGGCAATGCCGCCGAGAAAGATTCCGATCACAATCGAAATACCCACGGCGACGAAGCCGACGGTCAGCGACACCCAGGCCCCCTGGAGCATGCGGGCGAACACGTCCCGCCCCAGTTCATCCGTGCCGAGCAAGTAGATGCCCAGGGCCGGGACTTCGCCGGGCCGCAGCGTTGCCAGATTCGGCACGGCAAAGGGGGGGCGCAGTTTTTCCTGCAGCCGGATGGCAGCTGGATTCAGCACGGGCTGACTGCCGGAGGTCAGCAGCAGGCCCGCAACGGCGGTCGTGAAGAAAAGCAGAAAACAGACCAAGCCGATCACGGCCAGGCGGTTTTGCCTGAAAACCGTCCAGAACTGCTGCCAGAGTGTGCGCTGGGGAGCCAGCGGGCGCTCGAGAACGTTTTCCGGCGCCGGCGGCGCCGGATTTCGACCTTGCATCACAACCGGATCCTCGGATCGACCACCATGTACAGCAGGTCGGATATGAAGGTCCCGATCAGCACCAGGACCGCGGATATGAAATTGACGGTCAGAATGACCGGGTAATCTCTGGCCAGGATAGCCTCATAGGCCATACGACCCATGCCCGGCCAGGAGAAAATCGACTCGATGATGACCGAACCGCCGATCAGTCCCGGCAGGATCAAGCCGAACATCGTTACGAACGGCAGCAGCGCATTGCGCAGGGCGTGGTGGTAATGGACGTCGTCGGGCGGCAGACCCTTGGCCCTGGCCGTGCGGATGTAGTCCTGGCCCTCGACTTCCAACATTTGACTGCGAACGTAGCGTGACAGTATGGCAATTCCCCCGGTGGCCCCCAAAATCGAGGGCAGCAGCAGGTGCCAGATCCGGTTCATCACCAGGTGCACCGGCGATGCATCTCCCATACCGAAGGTTTGCATGCCGATCACGGGCACCTGAAAATTTGTCACCACCAGGATGATGAGAAGGTAGGCGAAGAAAAAACCGGGAATCGAGATCAGAAAATAGGCCACGAACGTCGAGCCCCGGTCGAACAGACTGCCGCGGCGGATGGCCGAGTGGATGCCGACCGGAAAGGAGAGGGTCCAGGTCAGAATGGTGCCGACCACGAACAGGGGCAGGCTGTTCAGGAAACGGTCCCAGATTTTTTTGAGGACCGCTTGATTGTCTTTCCACGAAACGGTCCGGCCCGTAAAAAGGTCTTTATAAAAGAGCAGGTACTGCGCGTAGAGCGGTTTGTCCAGGTGGAACTGACGGCGAAACCGCTCCACCATCTCGGGCGTGAACTTGGGATTCATCGGGTCGACCTGGCTGGGCTCGCCGGGCGCCAGGTGGATAATCAAAAACGATACCACCGACACGAAAAACAGGGTGATGACTTTCTGAACGGCGCTGCGCCCGATGAATGAGATCATTCAGCCACGTTATCCTTCGGCGTTGAATACCGGAGCGTCCGGCAATTTAATCCATTTATTAAAGTAAAACATAAAGTTTCCGGTCTTGGTCGGGGTGATTTTTTCAAAAACGGTCTGACCGCCGGCATCAACGGTTTCGATGACGATGCGCTTGTCGAGAACCGCCGTCCACTTGCCGACGTAAAGAAATGTGTAGGGCTGCTCCGCAGCGATGATGGCATGCAGCCGATGGCAATAGGCCACCAGTTTTTGATGGTTGTATTCCTGCCGGATCTTGATGATCAAATCGTCTGCCGCCTGGTTCTTGAAGGCCACGAAGTTGAGTTGATTCGGGTTGGTCTGACTGGAATGCCAGATCTGGTAGAGGTCCGGATCGATCCCCATCGACCAGCCCAGCACAATCGCGTCGAAATCGAGTTTGTTGACCCGCTCCTGGATAAAGACCGACCACTCCAGCAGATCGGTGCTGACATCGATGCCGATCTGTTTCCAGGCGTCCTGGGCAATGGCCAGAATGGACTTGCGGATGTCGTTGCCGCTGTTGGTAATCAGGGTGAAGGACAGGCGTTTTCCATTTTTTTCCAGCCACCCCTGGGCGTTGCGCTGCCAGCCCGCCTCCTGCAGCAGTCGCAGTGCCCCCTGCGGGTCGTACGGAACCGGCGAGATGGCGTTGTCGTAAAAATCGGTCTGTTTGGGAAAGGGACCGGTAATGCGCTCCCCCTGGCTGTAAAGCACATACCGGATGAGCTTCTCGACGTCAATGGCCATGCCGAGGGCCAGACGCACCCGCTGGTCGTTGAAGGGTTCCCGGCGCATGTTGTAGCCAATATACGTGTAGCCGAAGGAAAGCCCCGAAAAGTTTTGAAAGCGGGGGTCGGTGCTCAGGCGCGCTACCTGGAAGGGCTGAACCGCATAGCTGTCGACGGTGCCGGCGTAAAATTCCATCTCCTGGGTCAGAACGTTGGGGATGATGCGATAGGCAAAGGTTTTGTAATTGGGTGCACCCTCCCAGTATTCCGGAAAACGGTCCAGAATGATGAATTGATCCGACTGCCACTCGATGAATCTGAAGGGGCCGCATCCGATCGGATGGCGATTGAAGCGGCTGTCCCGCAGGCTGAAATTTTGCGGGTCCAGACCACGCGCAAGGGCCTCCTTTCGTAAGGCCTCGCCGTTGAGGAGGTGCTCGGGCAGAATGCCCATCTGCCATGTGCCTAAGGCCGGTGAATACAACCTCTTGTAAATGATGCGGACGGTCTGCGGATCGATGACCTCCACGGTTTTCACCGGTTCGTAATCGCTGGTGCGGGGCGACAGGTTGCGCGGGTCCATGATGGCTTCGTAAGTGAAACGCACATCGTCGGCTTCCAGCAGGTGGCCGTCGTGAAAGCGGACGCCCGGCCGGAGGTGAAAAACGATTACCGGATTCTGTTCCGTTGACGGCAGGAGATCGCGGGCAAATGCCGCCAACCGTTCGGCCGACAGCGGCCGGTCGGCCTGCAGGAAGCGCGCACTGTCAAAGGCGTCGAAATAAGTGTCGCCGAGCAGAAGCTGCAAGTGGCCGAAGAGGTTCTGGTCGACTTCGCTCAGACTGAGCTTTATGCGGGCCGGTGCACTGACCGTGAGTTCGATTACCGGAGCGCTCGAGGTTGTCCCTTCATCCACGGCTTTGCGGATCGCGGTAAACCGGCGGGGTGGCAATACGGTTATGGCGGTGATGCGGTCAAGCGTGGTCCTTAGTTTCGGATCCGTCGGCGCCTTCGAGGCTATAGCGCCGCGGATCAGGTCGGCGACCGTCTGCGGGTCGGCCGCGTCGGTTCCGGCGAGCGGCCGGGCGGGGTTGACGTAGAAGTAGGCTTCCTCGTAAAGCTCCCAACCATGCGCCACCCGGCCGCGAAATTGCAGGTTCTGGTCACGATCGATCAGCCCTTCGAACACCTGCGTCTCGACCTGACTGCTGGCCGAATCGGCCGAAAGAATGGGGTTGAGAAGGCTGGCATCTCCGGTTGAAGCGGTAACATAGGTGCTGAGCCGGTTGGGATTGCCGCGTGTTTGCTGCTCGTAGGTGGGGACCCAGAAATAAGACTGGAGTAGAATAATGATCACGACCAGCGGCGCGAATATTAGAAGCCGTTTTATTGTCATGAGTGGTCACTGAAAGGATTGCTTACCAAATGGACGGCGTCGGTTTTCGCCCCGGCTGCAGGAACGGTGTCACCGGAAAAGTCAACAGAGGTCTTGTCTATTTGCGGCTTTAGAACAGACACTTATTGGTTTCCGATCCAGAAACGGGCCTCTTTTCGCAAGGTCATGGAAATCAAGAAATGGTGCAGAAGCGCACTCTCGTGCGCCACACAAGCGGTTCCGCAGACCTGTCGCGTCTTTGGCGCGATTGAGCCTAAATTGCGGAAAAGGGCCTTATAATGGCGGAAACTAAACTAAGTCGTTCCGCGTTCGGCAGGCGCCTTTTCGGCCGGCGCAGTTTCCGGCGGATTGTGCTCATCGCTTTTGGGCGCTGGAGGGGGTGTTTCCGCTGGAGGTGTTTCCAGTTTCTGATCCGGTGCCGGACCCGCTTTAAGAGAGGCTATCTGCTTCTGGATCGACTCCATCTTCTGCTGAATGAAATTAGCCAGAATAGCATCCGGCTGGAGAGCAGCAGCCCGTCCAAGGTGGGCCTGGGCCGCCTGGAGGTCCTTAATGGTGCCTTTTTCTAACGCCACATCGGCCTTGTAGAGCAGTATCGTCCGGTCGATCATTTTCAGGCGGTCGGTGATGATGGCACGATCTTCAGCACTGGTCGCGTAAGCGCCGGCCTGAGTCAGAATGGACTTGATCTTGCTGAAGTCGGGGGAACCGGCCGCCTCCATGCTCGTGTCGGCTTTTTGAATGTAGTGCGTGAACAACATCGGAAAGACATCTTGTCGGGTATAGACCGCTTTTGTCTCGGTCGGCGGTTTCACGTCGGGCAGGACGGCCAGTTTTTGGCGCCCCATTGGAGAAAACCGGCCTTTCCATAATTCAACGGCATCTTTGCGTTCAACCACATAGTACTTTCTCATGTTCTGCAGGCTGGCGACAAAAATCAGAAAAACGATCAGGGCCAGCGCGGCACCGGCGTAAACGAGCATTTTCTTCATGGGATCTGGTTCCTCCTCTGGCGGCAGTGAGCTGTCGCCGACGTCATGGGTTTTGGGTAGCACCGGAGTCCACGTGGTTTTCGGGGTCGCCGGGGGAACGGTGTCATCAGTTGCGGCTTTGGCCGACTTGTTTTTCGTGACCTTTGCGCCGACGGCCTCGGTGCCTTCATGGGGTCTTGGACCTTTTTCGGCTTTACGGTCCTGGATTTCCCCTCCAGGGCCTTTCTCGCTTGCGTTCGGTGAATCGCTGACCGCGGCATTTCCGTTGAGCGTTGTTTTTCCTGTTGTTTTCCTCGCGGACTTTTTGGTACTTGCAACGGCTGCCCGGGGCGATGGAGTTGGCGGTTGAGGTTTTGCCTTCTTCTTTTTGGCAGCGTTTGTACCGGCGCCGTCGGTCTTTGCTGACTTTGCTTGGCTCGATTTAGCAGAACGGGTTGTCTTTTTTGCAGTGGTTGCCGATTTCGATTTCCGGTTTGTTTCTTTGGCTGTTTCCGGCTGCGGTTCACCACCTGTCGCAGGTTTTTCCGGAATGTCATTAACCATAAGTCCCCCTTCACTGCCTGATTTCTGGTATTTTTGTCAATTGACCCCTTATCACGGCTCCTTTGATTTTGTAAATAATATTTTACCACCAAGACCATGGTTGACCATGAACGCCAATTGTGCTCATTTAGCCCCTGGTGACCGTGCTCGGTGCCCGTCTATTCGGAACGTCGCCATCCGATTTGAGAGACAAGGTTCTGGCGGCAACGGCCCGCGCTTCCGTTCATCCCGAGAGAGTACCACGGGTTGAAGGGGTTTTTTACATGCCAGCGCTGCGGTCTCTGAGTTTTTGTTATCTTCGATACCGCTGCAGCGGGGTTGAGCCACGCCTCCGGTTTCAAAAACAGTGCGGCCTGGCCCTGAACCGAAATCTGCTATTTCCGATCAGTCACCGGCAAGTTCAGAACACAAAAACCAGGAGGAAAAAATGACGACCGTAACGGTTGAATCTCATGAAAAGATCGCGCTGCTGCGACTGACAAACCGGGTGACCAACGCGATCGGGCCGGCGTTGGTGGCGGACCTTTCGACCGCACTGGCGCTTATCGCAACAGATTTCAGGGGCTGCGTCCTGGCCGGGGGAACCAAGTTTTTCAGCATCGGGCTGGATCTCCCGGCACTGGTCCAACTCAACCGCCAGGATATGAGCCGTTTCTGGGATGCTTTCGACCAGGCGGTCCTCGACCTCTACTGCCTGCCGTTGCCGACGGCCGCGGCCATTAACGGTCATGCCACGGCCGGAGGAACGATTCTGGCGCTGAGCGCGGATTATCGCCTCATCGCGGCGGGCCGAAAACTGATGGGGTTGAACGAGATCAACATCGGTGTTCCGG
>JAQAZR010000279.1:0-7211 GCA_032127235.1 Deltaproteobacteria bacterium | reverse complement strand
GGTCGCCCTTTTTCAATATTCCGGTCATGCCGTCTGGGTCAATACGGTTATTTTAAAAAAGTTGAGAGTGACCGCCAATACGCCGGATCCGCCGGGTGGCAAAATCGAAAAAGACAGCGCCGGAGAACCGACCGGGATCCTGAAGGACAGGGCCGCCTATCCGGTTCATCACAAACGTTTCATGCAGATGAACCTGCGACCCAAACTGCGCGCCGGGCTGATTGATACCGCTTTGGCCCTTTTTCGCGAAAACGGAATGACATCGGTTCAGGATAACACCTGGTCACCTCCTACCGTCAGTCATTTCCAGCGGTTGAAAAGAAAAGGGCGCATGACGGCGAGAATTTCCTGTTGGTCCCGCGGCGAGCCCGCATGGTCCAGAATATGGCTGGAACACAAGCGCTATGACCCTTACTGGGTCAGAAAAGGGCCCCGCAAATTTTTTATCGACGGAACCTTCTCCACGCGCACGGCCATGCTCGAGTCAGCCTACCGGGGCGAACCGAAAAACTTCGGTTTACCGGCCATATCCCCTAAAAGGCTCTATCATGAGATTCGAAAAGGCATTCGACAGCAGCGTCAACTCGCCCTTCATGCGATCGGAGACAGGGCCATTCGACATTTTTTAGATACACTCGAAGATATTAAAGAGGCTAAAACCCGCGTCCGGGCGTTGCGTTTTCGATTGGAGCACGCACAATTAATTGCGCCCCGGGACTTGGAGCGACTGGCAGATTGGGGCATTTTGCTGGCTGTCCAGCCGTCGGCGTTGATCAATCTGAAAAAAGACCAGGGATTGCTTGGCGAAGAAAGAGCCGAGAAAGCCTACCCTTTTAAATCCATCCTTGAAGCGGGTATTCCGCTTTCCTTCGGTTCGGATGTCCCGGGAGAATCGCAGTTCATGCCGTTGGAGCTGATACACTTGGCCGTAAACCGCCAAACCGGCGAAAAAATTACCCCCTATGAAGCCCTTGAAGCCTACACCAAAGGCTCTGCCTACGCGGAGTTCATGGAGTCCGAGAAGGGAACGCTGACCCCCGGAAAACTGGCCGATTGTGTGGTTTTATCCGAAGATCCGACCCGTTGCCCGCCGAACCTCATCCGAGATATCCGCGTGGAGATGAGCATTACAGGTGGGAAAATAGTGTATAGAAACGGCGGGTCGTGAAACACAGCCTGTTTGAGGCCGGAGCAGACCCGGTCGGTGAGGCCAATAACACAAAGGACCGATCAAAAATAACAGACCACTATCGACTCGTCTTCGGATCGGGATGAAACAATGAATAGACCGCCGGGATAAGGACCAGCGTGATCAGCGTCGATCCGGTGAGGCCCCCGACAACCGCCCGTGCCAGCGGGGCCTGGGCGTCGGATCCTTCGCCGATGCCGAGTGCCAGCGGCAGCAGGCCGAAAATGGTGGTCAACGTCGTCATCAGGATCGGTCGCAATCTGCGACGACCGGCCTCGATCAAAGCAGCGCGTGTGGGCATCCCGTCTTGAATCAATCGCCCGGCCTGGTCGACCAGGAGAATGGCATTGTTGACCACGATCCCCCCCAGCATGATGCAACCGATGTAGGACTGCACATTCAGCGTCGTTGTTGTTATGAACAACGTCACCAGCACGCCTACCGCCGCCAAAGGAACGGAAAACATGACGACCAGAGGATCCCGCAGCGATTCATATTGACAGGCCAGCACCATATAGACGAGGGCCAGCGCCAACACGAGTGAGATCACCAGTTCCCTGAAGGCCTTTTGCTGTTCTTCGAAATTGCCTGCGATCGTCAGGTCATAGCCGATGGGGCGTGGAATTTGATTCAGCAGAGCCTGCACGTCAACAGCCACGGAACCCAGATCGCGCCCCGCGACGTTGGCGCTGACCGTCACCCGTCGCTGCTGGTCTTTGCGGTCGATCAGAATCGGACCGCGGCTCGATTCTGCCGCGACGAGGTTGCGCAGCGCCACCTTTTCGCCGGATGCCGTTGTCAGCGTAAGGCTGAGTATTTCGTCTAAGGAGCGTTTCTCGGCATCCTCGAGCTGCACCAGAATGCGATAGGAATTGCCCCCCGTTCGGTATTCGCCGGTTTTGGATCCGGCCACCGCGGTTTGCAGGAGCTGGGTGACGTCGCGAACGCTCAAGCCGAGATCGGCGACTTTGTCACGGTTCACGCGGATTTCCTGCTGGGGGATGCCGGCTTCGAGGCTGGACTGAACGTCCGTAATGCCCGGCACTTCCGCTATCAACTTGGCCACGCTCGCGGCCAGGGCGTCGAGCGTGGCCAGCTCGTAGCCACGAATCTCGACGGTCAGCCCCTCGTCAACGCCCAGCAGTCGTTCCAGTAAAAACTGACCCTGCGGTGCCCGGACACGGATCTCCATTCCGGGGACGCGACCGTCCAAAAGGCGCCGCAGGTCTTGGGCAATTTCCACGTTGGAGCGCTCGCGTTGGGCGGCCGGCAGCAGAGACATGCTTATTTCGCCCTCTGAGCCCGCGTCGGCCCGCCATCCGGAGGCGCCGATACTGACCACCGACGCGACTGCTTCGGGCACGGCCGGTTGAACGATCCGCTCCATTAGGCGTGTCTGCCGATCGACCAGTTCGAGCCGGGTACCGATTTCCATCTTGCCGGTTACGCGAACCTCGCCCTCATCGCTGGGAGGCAGAAATTCACTGCCGATCAGGGGTAAGAGCAGCAGGCTTGCACCGAGCATGGCGGCCGCCGCAAAGACGGTGACCAGACGGTGGCCCAAGACCCAGCGCAACAAATCCAGGTAGCCGTTTTCGAGGCCCGCAAAGGCGGAATTGGCGGCGGCGGCCCAGCGGTTCGTTCGAGACGCCGGCTCCTCGAGCCGCTGTTGGCTTGATGTCAGGAGACGGGAGGCCAGCATGGGCACCAGGCTCAGGGACACCGTCAGCGAACAGATCAACGCAAAAATGATCACGTACGCCAGCTCCCTAAAGAGGATGCCCGAGACGCCGCGCACGAAAACCAACGGCAGAAAAATGACCAGTGTCGTTATGGTGCTGGCGATGATGGCCGGCCCGACTTCCCGGGCACCTTCCACTGCTGCTTCCACCGGCGTTTCGTCATACTCGTTGCGGCGGCGGAAGATGTTTTCGAGCACGACGATGGAACTGTCGACCATCATGCCCACCCCCAGGGCCAACCCGCCCAGGGTCATTAAATTGAGCGTGAATCCCCCGAAGAAAATGAGTGCAAAAGTGGTCACGATTGAGATCGGGATCGACAGGGAAATCACTATCGTGCTGCGGATGTTGCGCAGGAAAAACAGCAAAACCACGATTGCCAGACCGCCCCCGTAAAGCACTGAACGGGCGACGTTGGCGATTGAGCGTTCGATGAAATTGCCCTGGTTGATGACCGGGACAATTTTGATCTGAGGATAGGCTTGGTTGACGGCTTCAATTTCAGCCAGGATGCGCTTGGACACGTCGACCGTATTGGCGTTGGCCTGTTTGCGAATCGCCACGCGCAGCCCGCGCCCACCGTTAACGCGCACGATGCGGGTCAGTTTCTCGTAGGTGTCTTTGACCTCGGCTATTTGACCCAGCGTTACGGCGGCACCGTCCCGCCGGACGATGACCGTGTCTCGAATCTGATCGAGGCTGATAAACTCGGCCGGTGCGCGCAGCATGACCTCGTAGCGTCCCTGTTCGATCTTGCCCGCCGGAAGATCGAGGTTGGCGTCGCGAATGGCCTCGAGCACTCGGTCCAGAGGCAGACCCACGGCCTTGATCCGGTCAGGGTCCAGTTCGATCCGGACTTCGCGGTTGAAGCCGCCCCAGACGTCAACCTGAGCAACGCCCGGAATACGGGCAAAGCGGTAGCGGATCTGGACTTCAATCAGTTCCGTGAGTTCCACGGGATCGAGGCTGCTGGAAATTCCCAGCAGAACGACCGGAAAACTGGCGATGTCGAATTTTCGGATGCGGGGCCTGACGATATCTTCCGGCAGTTCGTTGATCTCGTCTTCGAGTTTGCCCTGAACGTCAATCGCCGCCGTGTCGATTTCCGTGCCCCATACGAAACTGACACGAACCGTGCTTCGGCCCTCTGAGGACGATGATGTGATTTCTTCTACCCCGGGCACCGTGGCAACGATCTCTTCAATAATCTGAGTGACCAGTCGCTCCATCACCTCGGGACTGGCACCCTCGTAATCCGTTCGGATGCTCAATGTCGGCAGTTCGATGTTGGGCAGCATGTCGATCTGCAACCTGCTCAGTGAGACGGCTCCGAGGATGACCAGGATCAAGGTCACCATTGTTGTGAAAATCGGGCGTTTGACGCTGAAGCGCGGCAGATTCATCAGGAGTCGACTTTTTCGCGGCCAGCAGCGGTGTTTTTCTGCTCGGAAGAAAACAGGATAGCAGAGCCGTCGTTTACCAGTTGTTGCCCCAGGGTTACGACCCGACCGGACAGCCCCTCGCCGATCACCTGCACCCGGCCACCTTCGTGGATGCCCACTTTTACTTCACGCCAGGCGACCGACCGTCCATCCTCACTGACGATAAAAACACCACTCTTGTCATCCCGTATGGTCAACGCTTGCTCCGGGACGATGGTAGCTTCCGGCACCCGGGCTAATACGACTGCGGCCCTGATGAACATGCCGGGTTTGAGTCGATGCTGTGGGTTTTCGATGATCATTTCGATCCGTGCCTGCCGGGTGGATTTGCGAAAGACGGGGGCAATGCGATCGATGCGGCCGGTAAACTGTTCGTTCGGATAGGCGTCGGTTGTCAACGAAACGAGTTGCCCGGGTTTCAGTTGGGCGTAGTCTCTCTCGGTGACGAAAACGACTCCGACGATGGGATGCAGTTCGACGATCATGAGCAGGGGCGCGTTGGCGGCTACGGTCTGGCCTTCGTCCACATAGCGCTCAGCGACGACGCGTTGCTCGTCGCCGCCGGCCCAGCCCGCCGTTACCTTGGTGTAGCCGAGCCGGATATTGGCGGTTTCCAGCGAGGACGCGGCCTTGGTTACCTGGGCCGCAGCGACTTTAAGTTGGGCTTGTTTTGCCAGTTGATCCTGCTGAGCGGCATCGAATTCAGAATCAGATGCGATGCCGCGCTTCAAAAGTGACTGGGTGCGGTTAAACTCGCGATTGGCATTTCCCAGGGCGCTCTCGGCCTCGGACAGGTTGGCCCTGGCCACTTCCAGGTCGGCCTGGGCCTGGGCGACTGCCTGGATATACTCATCATTGTCCAGCTCGGCTACAATCTGACCCCGCTTTACCGTATCGGCGATATTCACGATCACACGCTCCACGCGGCCGCTTACTTTCGGCGCGACAACAAACTCGGCCAGGGCTTCCAGTTCACCGCTGAATATCCGCTGCAACACGATCGGTCCGCGCTGAATCTGAGTCACTTCTACCGGCACCGGTCGTAAGGTCTTAGCGCTTTTGCTCGAGTCAGCCCGGTCCTGGAAATGACCGAAAATTATCCAGCCCGATACCGCCGCCGTTCCAATCAGAAGGGCCATCAGAATAAAAAATTTAGGGGTGCTCGATTTCATGGTAAAATACCTTTTGTCTCGTTATCAAAATCGGCCCTTTCCTAAAATATGGCTGTTTGGTCCGACAGGGGGAACATTGTGCTCTTTTAGAGCTCATATTGCAACGGAAATTGATTGATGAAAGAATCCGTATAGCGGCCCGTCAGTGCTGTTTCCCCATTTCTCAAGTCTATGCAGATGCATCATATGGTCAAGTGTGTTATCGGTTGCCATGGTGAAGCAAAAAGCTGTAAAGTCTATCGAACGGCTTTAAAAAAACTTATTAAATGACCGCCATCGGTCGACATCGGGCTTCGTGAGGATAAGATTTGATGGTTGCAAGATGGTGTCACCGCCTGCTGGGATTCCTTGCCGTGTGCGGGTTATTGCTGATGTCGGCATCCTGCACGCTGGTCGAAGAAAGGATTGACCGCACGGCGGGAGGGCCGAATGCGCTTGCCGATACAGCGGTGTACATGCGCTCGGTGCCTGCCGAACAACCCGAAGAGATTTCAGCGCGAGCGGTGCCGCCGGGGCCCTTGAAACTCACGGTCACCGAAGCGATTTTGCTTTGCCTCGAGAACAACCGCGAGCTTGAGGTGCAAAGATTGAATCCTTCGATCCGACAAACCTTTGAGGATCAGGAAAGAGCCGTTTTTGATCCGGAAACAGACGCGGAAGTCTCCGCCGGCAGGGTTAAAGGAGAACGCCTCGCAAGATCCGGATCCGATACTGAGGATTTCACCATCGATGCCGCCGACGGCGTCATTTCTCTGGCGCAATACTTCCCGACCGGCACGACGGTTGCCCTGGAAGCCGGCACGCAAATGAACGACTCATCTCTTTACGATGACACCTTTTACGAAACTCGCTTGGGCATGACGCTTACTCAAGCGCTGTTGAGAGGATACGGAACAGATGTCAATCTGGCCCGACTTCAGCAGGCACGCCTGGAAACGCGCATGTCGGAATATGAGTTGCGGGGGTTTACCGAATTTCTGGTGGCGGAGGTGGAACGCATCTACTGGGACTATGCGCTGGCCCGGCGTCAAATCGAAATCGTTGAGGAGTCACTGAAAGTCGCCCGTCAGCAACTCGACGAGACCAAAGAACTGATCGCCGTCGGCCGATTGGCCCGAGCTGAATTGGCGGCCGTCCAGGCCGAGGTCGCGGCACAAGAGCAGGCTCTCATCGAAGCACGGGCCAACAAGGAATCTATTCGTCTGCAACTGCTTCGGCTGCTCAATCCTGCGGGGCCGGGAATCTGGCAGCGGGAAGTTGATCTAATCCATCAGCCGACCTTGCCCGAAATCAAACTTGAAGATGTTGAGCTCTATGTGGCCGTATCGATGCGCATGCGTCCGATTTTGAATCAGGCCCGTTTGGAAATATTACGCGGCAATTTGGATCTCGTCAAAACCCAGAACGGATTGCTGCCCTTACTGGATCTTTTCATCACGCTCGGCAAAAGCGGATATGCGAATTCCTTTGGCGTATCCATCAGCAATATCACCAAAGACCGTTATGACGCCCTGGCGGGCGTCAGATTTAATTACCCTGTTTTCAATCGGGATGCAAAAGCCCTTCACCGGCGAGCGCTGCTGACCCGGGAACAGGCGCAAAAAGCTCTGGATAACCTTTCACAGCTTGTGGAAGTCGACGTGCGCACCGCTTACATAGCGGTCAA
>JAQAZR010000278.1:0-2624 GCA_032127235.1 Deltaproteobacteria bacterium | reverse complement strand
TGCCCGTTTCCTCATCGAAAGCCAGGTTGACCACGACCAGGCCTTCTTCCGATAGGAGCCGCCGCTCTTTCAAAACGCTGCGGCCGACATCGCCGACGCCCTTGCCGTCGATCAACACCCGCCCGGTCAGCACCGAGTCTTTCACTCGGCCGCCGGTGGCGTCGAACTCGATAATCTGACCGTTCTCGGCCAGCAGCACTCTTTCGGACGGGATCCCCATCTGCTGAGCCAGGCGCGAGTGCAGAAACAGATGACGGTATTCACCGTGTATCGGTATGAAATATTTCGGCCGCGTCAGGTTGATCATCAGTTTGAGCTCTTCCTGGAAGGCGTGACCGGACACGTGGATCTCGGAAATCTTTTCGTAGATGACGTTGGCGCCTCTCTTGTAAAGCTTGTTGATGATGTGGCCGATCGCCTTTTCGTTGCCGGGAATGAATTTGGAAGACAGAATGATGGTGTCTTCTTTTTTGGTTTTGATCTGTTTGTGGTTGCCGGCCGCCATGCGGGCCAGGGCGGACATGGGCTCGCCCTGGCTGCCGGTGGTGATGATGATCACCTCGTCATCGGGGTATCGGCCGATATCGTCGGTATCGATTTCCACTCCGACCGGAATCTGAATATACCCCAGATTCCGGGCGATGGTGACGGCCACCTCGATGCTGCGGCCGTTGAACACGATTTTTTTACCGCGTTCGACGGCGATGTTGACGATCTGTTGGATGCGGTTGATGTTGGAGGCGAATAGGGCAATAATGATGCGGCCCCTGCTCTCATCGACGATCCGGGCCAATTTCTCGCCGATGGCGCGCGCCGATATGGTATAGCCTTCTTTTTCGATGTTGGTCGAATCGGACAGCAAGGCCAGCACACCTTTTTCACCGCACTGGGCGAATCGGCCGACGTCCGTCGCCAGACCGTTCCCGAGGCTGTGGCTGATTTTAAAATCCCCGGTATGCACGACCAACCCGTACGGCGTCCGGATGGCGATGCCGACGCCGTCCACCACGCTGTGACCGACCTGGATAAATTCGAGGACGAAGGGCCCCAGTTTCAGCTGCTCGCCCGGATGAATTTCGTGCAGACCGCTTGGCACCGCGACGTCGAATTCTTCGAGTTTGTGTTTAACGACTCCCAGTGTAAAGGGTGTGCCGAAGACCGGGGCGTTGACCTCTTTCAGCAGAAACGGCAAGGCCCCGATGTGGTCTTCGTGGGCGTGGGTCAGGACGATACCGGATATCAGAGAGCGGTTTTTTTTCACGTAGTCCATGTCCGGGATGACGAAATCGACCCCCAGCATGTAATCCTCCGGAAACATCAGGCCCGCGTCCACGATGAACAGCGTTGTGCCGTACTCGAAAATCATCATGTTGAGGCCGATCTCCCCGAGACCGCCCAGTGGAATGATCTTTAGGTGCACGCCGGGTCCCCTTCCATCTGTTCAAAATGCTGGCAGAGCAGGTTTCTGAGTTTTTCCATCAATTCGTCCTTGGTGTTTCTGCTGTATCCGGATGTCTCGACCGGCGGCAGGATATCGAGCGTCACCCGACACGGTTTAATGATGCGTCGGCTTTTGGGCATGATCGACCAGGTTCCGTGAATGACAACCGGCACGATCGGTGCGCCCGCGTCGACTGTCAGCACGAATGGGCCTTTCTTGAAGGGTTTGATGGTACCGTCCAGGCTGCGGGTGCCTTCCGGAAAAATCAGAACCGATGTCCCGTTTTTGATCGTGGCGGCGGCTTTTGCCAGGCTTTGAAAGGCTGAATCGCGATCAGAACGATCGATGCTGATATACCCGCAGCCGCGCATGGCCCGCCCGAAAACGGGAATCCTGAAAAGCTCGGCCTTGGCCAACCACCGGAATTGCACCGGCAGGTGCGCCAGCAGCACGGGAATGTCGAAGTTGCTCTGGTGGTTTGCCATAAAGATGGCGGAGCGTCCGGTGTCGATGTTCGACGTACCGTTCACCGTTACGTCGATGCCGCTGACAAAAAGGATGGACCGGGCCCACAACCGGCCGACCAGGTGCGGCACATTGCCGGTCTTGCTGAAGAAAGCCAAGACAATGACGGTCGTAGCAAAAACCAGCGTCGATATAATGGTGAAAATGTATATGATAACGGTTCGGAACATGGGCTGCCGAGATAGTGTCCATCCGCGGTTTTATAAAGGGCACTGATAAGTTTCCGATCCAGAAATCGCCATTTTTTGCAAGTTCAAGGAAATCGGCGGCATTGCGCGGAGGCGTACTCGTGTACGCCGCACAAGCGATTCCGCCGATTGACGCCGAAATTGCGGAAAAGGGCCATTTATGGACGGAAACGAGCGAAGTGTCATACCAGTCGCTGCTGTCAGGTCTGGATGTTGAGTTCATCGAAAAGGTCGTCAAGCATCTGTATAACCCAGTTGCGCTGCGGCCGAGTGGCGTAAGCGATGCAGCTGCAGCGAACCCGCTGCCGGGTGCGCACCAGCAGTTCACAGGCCAGCGATCTCTCCTGCAGTTCGACAGCAAAATAAAACGGTTGGCAATCGCCGTGCGCCGCCTGCATGTCGGCAAAATGTTCCGGATCAAGCGGCACCCAATAGACACCTCCCAGGTCCGGCGGACCGAAACGCTCGTC
>JAQAZR010000277.1:0-4355 GCA_032127235.1 Deltaproteobacteria bacterium | reverse complement strand
GACCCTTCGGTATGGATTCGGGCACATTGGGTTCAGTCTGTAGATTTTGCATCGTGGTGGCCGGTTCAGAAGTCCAGTTCGAGGTTTCGTGCAGCGACAACCACGCCGTTGGCGTCCGCGTAAAGATAGCTTCCCGGCCTGATCGTGGCGCCTGCAAAAGTCACGTTAACGTTC
Source organism: Deltaproteobacteria bacterium (assembly GCA_032127235.1). GTDB lineage: Bacteria > Desulfobacterota > Desulfobacteria > Desulfobacterales > SG8-13 > JARFQH01. The sequence goes on along the minus strand of JAQAZR010000277.1, from coordinate 4,181 downwards.
AACCTGCCTTCACCGCGTTTTTCGGTCTTTACCGGGTGGATATTTAACGCTTTCACGCCGAGATCAATCGATTCCAGTATCTCGACATCACGCACACAGCCGTTGATCAGCAATCCCTGCCAGCCGTTTTCGGCCGCCGCCGCTGCCAATAGGTCACCGAGCAGAGCGTGGCGCAAAGACCCGCCGCCATCAACCACCAGCACCCGGCCTTTACCTGGCGACTTCACCGCATCGCCAACCAGCGAATTGTCTTCGAAACACGTGATAGTGACGATTTCACCGCTGAACTTTTCCTTTCCGCCAAAATCGGCAAACAGGGGCTCCAGCACGGAAATCTCGTCGATGAACTCATCACAGATATCGGGGACAGAATAGAACATAAACTTCGCTGCCTTCTTTCTTTCGGGTTTGAAGCCATCATTATACGGAAGGAGGTATCATAAGGAATCAAAGCCAGTGGCGGAGAAAAATCATGTTTAAAGATAAAACGGTTTGGATTACCGGCGCATCATCGGGAATTGGCGAAGCGCTCGCCCTGCAATTTGCAGGACAGGGAGCCCGAATCGTGCTCTCGGCACGGCGAATTGATCAACTTGACCGGGTGCGGGATGCTTGCACCAGTCAGGGCCTGGCGGCCGGCAATGTACTGGTGCTGCCATTGGATGTCACTGATTTCGAGTCCATGCCGGCCGCAGTGAGTACCGTCTGCAACACCTTCGGTCGCATCGACATGCTGATCAACAACGCGGGTATCTCACAGCGCTCCTTGTGCGTCGATACCGATATGTCGGTTTACCGGAAGCTGTTTGAGGTCGATGTGCTGGGCCAGATCGCCCTGACCAAGGCGGTGCTCCCGCAGATGCTGGAGCAAGGCAATGGGCACATCGTCATAACCTCGTCGATCGCCGGCAAGATCGGCGTCGCGCTGCGCACCGGCTACTGCGCCTCCAAACACGCGGTGATGGGGTTTTTTGACGCGCTCAGAGCCGAAACGGCCCGAGACGGCATCCGGGTCACCACCATAACCCCGGGCTATATAAAGACCAACGTCTCGGTAAACGCACTCAAAGGGGATGGCAGCCAATTTGGCGAAACCGACAGCAACATCGCCAACGGCATGAACGTGACCCGTTGCGCTGAGGTCATCATGGAAGGCTTCCGCAAGGGCACGCCTGAGATCGCAGTCGGTGAGGGCATGGAAATGAAGGCGCTCTGGCTAAAACGGTTCTTTCCCAGGGCCGTGTTCAAAAAAGTCGCCGGAATGGCTTGAGGGGTCTGCTCTGCTTCACTCCGCGGTGTAAATCGTCTGCCCGTCCTTGATCGTCCCGAGCACCCGGATGTTCTTGATGGCCATCGGGTCGACCGTCAACGGGTTGTTGTCGAGTATCACGAAGTCGGCGATCTTGCCTGGCTCCAGTGAGCCCCGCCGGTCGTCTTCGTCGTACTGCTCAGCGGCCCAAATCGTTTGCGACTTAATCGCTTCCATCGGCGTGATCCGCTGGTCCGGCCCGACCAGGTCACCTTCGCGTGATACCCGGTTCACCGCGGACCACATCATGAACATCTGGTCGAGCGGAGCGACATAAAAGTCCGTGTGGTTGGTAGGTTTCAGACCGGCGTCGATCGCGTCACGCATCGGGCTGAGGTAAGCCGCCTGCTCTGGTCCGCGGTTTTTCTCATGTGCAGTGGCGAAGTAGAAGGTATGCAGCGTGTAAAAGGATGGCCGAATCCCGTACTCAACGAATTTCGGTATGTGGTCTTTTCGCATGAATTGCGTGTGAATCGTGGTCACGTTCCAGGGTCTGCTGAAATCGCCTTCCCGCGCCGTTTCGTAAGCTTCGAGAAACATGTCGATCGTTGCGTCGCCGTTCGTATGCACGATGAGTGGAACGTTCATGCCGTAGACCGCCTCGACCAGTTGATCCAGGATTTCCTGGGAAATGGTCGGCTCGCCGCGCCAGTTTTCTTCACCGCCCGGGCCCCCGGTCAGATAGGGCGTCGTGAAATACGCAGTTTTTCCTTGCGGTGACCCGTCGGCGGTGATCTTGACGCCGCCGATCTTCAAACGATTGTTGTACCTCCCCCAGTTTGCGAGCGGGTTGTCAGCAACGATGGCCTTGAGATCTGTCATGAACGGGTAGGCCACAACATCGATGATATTGGCGCCTGCTGCGGCCGCCCGCTGCATCAATGCCAGCTCGTCGGCGTGCGTCGCACCTTCGTGAGCAAGCGTCACACCCGCTTCGGCATACAGCATCTGCGCCGCCACGGTCCAGGCGACTTCCTGCTCGCGGCTGGGTTTGGGCAGGGCTGCAAATACCGGCAAGTAGGCAGTTTCCATGATCAACCCATACGGTTCGTCGGTACCGGGTTTACGCACGATGACGCCGCCGGGCGGAGTTTCCGTTTCCGCTGAAATACCGTATTTTTCGAGCGCCGCGCTGTTCAGCACTGCCCCGTGCATCGAGACATGGCCCACGACAACCGGGTTATCGGGAAACGCCGCATCGAGATCATCCCGGTTCAGCAGCCGGCCACCCGGCATAACGTTTTCGTCATAACCATAGGCCTGGATCAATTCACCCTGCGGCACATTGTTTTTATTTCTGAATGCTTCGATAGCCGCGATGATGCCCGGCACGTCCGAACCGGGGCCAGCGGGCGGCGCATAGACTTTTGCCTGGTTCGCGACGGACAGCGCGCTGATGTAATGGCCGTGTGCGTCGATAAAAGCGGGCAGCAGGGTCTTACCCGCCAGGTCGACCACAGTTGTGGCGGCCCCGGCATGGGCCGCTTCGATGTTCGCCCGGGAGCCAACGGCGAGTATCCTGCCGTCCTTCACGGCCAGCGCTTCGGCAGCCGGTTGAGCATCATTGACGGTGATGATATCGCCGCCAAGGTAGATCATGTCAGCCGGAATGGATGCGGTCTTTTTTTCGCTGCCGGCGGTGGTTTCCTGTTCCGGCTGCTTACTGCAGCCGACGACACAAACGAGCGCCAGGCTCAGACAGGCCAGAAAAGCAAAACTATGGGCTGATTGCATGATCTTCCTCCATCGATAAGCGTTATTTCTGCGCCAGCATCCACTTGCGCAGTCGGTTTGAATCACCGAAAGGTGTCAGCTTTCCGAACGAGTTCAACAACACAATCGATACCGATTCACCTTCAATCGTGGCTTGCATCACCAGGCATCGTCCCGCCTCGTTGATATATCCTGTCTTACTCAGGGCAATGTCCCAACTCGGGTTTTTCAACAGGCGGTTGGTATTGTTGTAGGTCAGCGGGCCGCGCTTCGCATAAGGCCGGACTTCCATGTGCTGCCTGGTACTGGCTTGCCGGATCAGCGGGAAGCCGTAGGCGGCGGTTACCATCTTTGCGAGATCGCTGGCGGTGGACTGGTTCTCCACCTTCAGGCCGGCCGCATCAGCAAACCGGCTATTATTCATGCCGAGTCCGGACGCCTTTTTGTTCATCTGCACTACAAATTCCCTGGTACCACCAGGATAGGTTCTGCCCAAAGCGGCAGCTGCGCGGTTTTCCGAGGACATGATTGCTATCAGTATCATCTCGCGCCGGGTAAGCGTAGCGCCAGGCTCAAGCCGGGAACCCGTAAGTTGAACCAGGTCCCGATCGGCTTTTGTCACGGTGACCTTTTCATTCAGGTCCAGACCTGAATCGATAATCACCATCGCGGTCATCAACTTGGTGATCGAGGCAATGGGGCGCACCGTATTCACATCCTTGCCATAAATAACGTTGCCGTCGGCATCAAGGACGAGCGCTGAAGCGGAGCGCAATTGCGGATTTCCCTTGAGGCCGGAAAAACTTGAAGCCACGACTTCCCCGGGTTGCATGCTGCAAAAAACCATTAGCAGGGTCAGTGATGTTGCTGGAAAAATGTTCAATTTATCTTCCTTTATTTTTATATCGGGTTGGTCTTTTTCAATGACTCAGGCTTCATATACGACACCACCGCCGACAATGGTCACCAGCACCGGGATGTTCTTGATCTCGTCTGCCACGACATCGTGCGGGTCGGCGGCGAGGATCACCAGGTCGGCGAGTTTACCAGGCGTGATGCTGCCCTTGATATCTTCTTCCATCGAGGCATACGCGCCGTTGATCGTGCAGATTTTCATTGCTTCGCTGACCGTGATGCGCTGGTTCGGGCCCCAGACCCT
>JAQAZR010000276.1:0-3214 GCA_032127235.1 Deltaproteobacteria bacterium | reverse complement strand
GTCGTCCTGCCCGAAGACGCCCTGGTCACGTTGTCGGCTGCCGACGCCATTTTCCTGGGAGCCATTGGGCATCCGGACGTCAAACCGGGTTTGCTTGAAAAAGGGATCCTGCTCGAGATTCGATTCCACTTGGACCAGTATGTCAATCTGCGTCCGGTGAAACTCTATGAAGGCGTCGCCACGCCGCTGAAAGACAAGGGCCCGCAGGATATCGACTTCGTCGTGGTTCGTGAAAACACGGAAGGTCTGTATGCGGGTGCCGGCGGATGCCTGAAACGCGGGACACCGGACGAGGTCGCCGTGCAGGAATCGATCAACACCCGCAAGGGCGTCGAACGCTGCATCCGTTTCGCGTTCGATTTCTGCCGGCGCCGCAACAAGCGCAAGAAACTCACTCTGTGCGGCAAGACAAACGTGCTGACCTTTGCATTTGACTTATGGCAAAGAACGTTCTATGAGGTCGCTGGCGAATATCCTGACATTCAGGTCGATTACGCCCACGTGGACGCGATCTGCATGTGGATGGTCAAAAATCCAGAATGGTTCGACGTGATCGTTACCGACAACATGTTCGGTGACATTATCACCGACCTGGCCGCCATGATTCAGGGGGGAATGGGCATTGCCGCTGGTGCCAACATCAACCCGGCAGGCGTCTCCATGTTCGAACCGATTGGCGGATCGGCACCCAAATACACCGGGAAAAACGTTATCAACCCGATTGCCGCCATTTCCGCCGCGCAACTGATGCTGGAAACTCTGGGCGAGCAGAAGGGGGCCGGTCTGATCGAAGCAGCCGTGATCAAAGTGCTGCGCGACGACATCGCCGAGGTAGCCGCCGGCAAGATGGGACATTCGACTTCGGAAGTCGGCGACCTGATCGTTAAGTATGTGCGAGAATCATGAATTCAACCGGCAGCAGCCGGCAAAATTCGATTTACTTCTTTGATGGTCAAGTGAGGACGATACCGTATGGCCGGGAAAATGGTTAACGTGGCCGTTGCCGGTGCCACCGGAGCGGTCGGAAATCAGATGATTCGCTGTCTCGAGGAAAGAAATTTCCCGGTCAGATCGATCAAGCTGTTGGCATCGAAGCGTTCCGTGGGACGAGAACTGCGCTTCCGGGGTGATCTGTTTCCCGTGGAAGAATTGACGGATGAGTCGTTTGCGGGCGTTGACGTGGCTCTTTTTTCAGCCGGCGGTGATACGAGCCTGAAGTTCGCCCCCTTGGCCGCCGAAGCGGGGTGTGTGGTGGTGGACAACTCCAGCGCTTGGCGGATGGACCCAGAGGTGCCTCTGGTGGTTCCGGAGGTCAATCCGCACACCATCGCCGGATACAAGGCGAAAGGCATCATCGCCAATCCGAATTGTTCGACGATCCAGATGGTCGTTGCCTTGAACCCGATTCACAGAGCCTTCGGTATCAAGCGCATCGTTGTTTCGACGTATCAGGCGGTTTCGGGCACCGGGAAAAAGGCGGTAGACGAACTGTTCGACCAGACCCGCGCCATGATCAACTTCCTGGGATATGAGAAAAAAATATACCCCCATCGGATAGCGTTCAACTGCCTGCCGCACATCGATCGCTTCCAGGACAACGGGTACACCAAGGAAGAGATGAAGATGGTCAATGAAACCCGCAAGATACTGGAGGACGATCGTATCGGTGTTACCGCCACCACGGTTCGGGTGCCGGTCTTTTTCGGGCACTCCGAAGCGGTCAACGTCGAGACCCGCGAAAAAATAACCGTCGATGCAGTGCGCAAGATACTCGAGAAATCACCCGGTGTCGAGGTTGTCGACGAACCGGCGAAAAACCGTTACCCGCTGGCCACCGACGCCGCCGGGCAAGACCTGACCCTGGTGGGCCGCATCCGCCAGGACGAGTCGATCCCGAACGGGATCAACCTGTGGATCGTCGCCGACAACATCCGCAAGGGAGCCGCTACCAACGCGGTTCAAATTGCCGAAATATTGGTCAAAGATTATTTATAGAGGGGTCACACCACGCGGATCAGTTTACAAGTGGCCGATGATGATGTGTGATTGCAGCGTCCGGCCGGCCGGGCACGCAAGAATCCCCGCGACACACCCAACCCCTACGGAGCTCTATGGAACTGAACAAGATACCGATGACACGGCAGGGTCACGAGACCTTGAAGACCGAACTGGAACGGTTGAAACGCGAAGAACGGCCTGCGAACATTCGCGCCATCGAGGAGGCCCGGGCGCACGGGGATCTTTCTGAAAATGCCGAGTTCGCGGCGGCCAAGGACCGCCAGAGTTTTCTCGAAGGCCGAATTGCTGAACTGGAATACAAAGTGGCCAATGCCGACATTATCGATACCCGCAACCTTACCAAGGAAAAAGCCGTTTTCGGCAGCCGGGTTGTGCTTGAAAATGTCGAAACCGGCGAAGGTGTCGAGTACCAGTTGGTGGGATCGGACGAATCGAATGTCGAAGCCGGTCGGATTTCGATTTCTTCCCCTTTAGGAAGCGCCGTTATCGGCAAGAAACCCGGTGACGAACTGACGATCCAAGTCCCGGGAGGCAGCCGCACTTACGAACTGGTTGACATCCTGTAAATGAGCCGTCGACAGGGCCGCACCGGTTGGGGGCTTACTTAAAAATGGAGGTTACACTGTGGCGAGAATCACCGTCGAGGATTGCCTGAAAAAGGTTTCTAACCGATTTTTACTGGTCAACATGGTAGCCAAGCGGGTTAGACAAATACGCGAAGGCTCGGAATATCTGGTCAGCGCACCGAAAAACGAGGACATCGTGATTTCTCTGCGGGAAATCGCGGCCGGCAAGATCAAACTGACCCATGTTGCGCCGGCCCTGCCGGCATTCGAGGAACCGGCGGCACTGCCCGAATCAACGGAAGGTGAGCCCCTCCAGGAAATCAACGAAACCGCGGTTGACGAATAGGTCTTGCCATCCCACAGCCCCACATACAAAAAAATAAACCGACATCTCGGCAAAGCCCTTCACCGCTACAACATGATTTGCGACGGCGATCGCATCCTGGTCGGTCTTTCGGGCGGTAAAGACAGCCTGACCCTGATGTGGTTTTTGAACGAACGGTTGCCGAGGGTCCGTGTCACCTACGAACTCACTGCCGTTTACCTCGACCCCGGTTTCGAGGGTGGTTTTGCCGGACGGCTGGAACGCTATTGCCGCGAAGCCGGTTATCGACTCAGGATTGAGCACA
>JAQAZR010000275.1:0-4871 GCA_032127235.1 Deltaproteobacteria bacterium | reverse complement strand
CGCCTGAATCCAGTTAATTCCCTGCACCCGGCATTCCGACGAAAGGGTGTCTCGTCTGGGCCCCACCACCAGGCGATTCTTTTGGGTGTCAAGGCGCAACACGTAGTAGGGTTCGGCAGCCGGACAGTTGATGCCCCGTCTCTGACCGATGGTATACCCATGAAGCCCGGTGTGCCGGCCCAGGACGCGGCCTTCGCGGTCGACAATTTCTCCGGGAGACGGCGCCACTCCGAGCTGGTCGGCTAAAAATTCAGTGTAGCGGTGGCTGCTGATAAAGCAAGCGTCCTGGCTCTCCTTGTGGCTAACCGGGTGCAGACCCTCTAATGCGGCCAACTCCTTCACATCCGATTTTTTCATCTCCCCCAGCGGAAAACAGGCCCGCGCCAGTTGGCGCTGGGTCAAAAAAGCCAGAAAATAGGACTGATCTTTGCGTCGGTCGACACCCATGAATAGATGCGGCTGCTGGCGGGCGTCCAGCACGATGCGTGCGTAGTGGCCGGTTGCCAGGCGTTCGGCCCCGAGGTGGCGGGCGTGTTCAAACAGAATTCCGAACTTAACGACAGGATTGCACACCAGACACGGGTTGGGGGTTTTGCCAACCAAATACGTCTGCAAAAAGTACCCGACCACCCTGGTTCGAAAGGCGTCGGCCAGGTCGACGACGTGCAGGGGAATCCCAAGCTGGTCGGTAACGGCGGCAACATCCCGATTTTCCGGTTCATAGCCGGTTAAAAAATGGATGCCGAAAACAGGATAGCCTTGCGTTTTCAACAGGGCAGCCGCCATCAGGGAATCCACTCCTCCGCTGACGGCGACGGCTATCAGCGGCTTCATTCGAAAAAGGTCTGATTGATGGAGTGGATCTCCATGGCCCGGGTCGGGCAGGCCGGGACGCAGAGTTCACAAACGCTGCATTTTTTCTGATTGAACCGCACCGTCATCTTTGGCCTTTGGATGGAAAGCGCCCCGGTGGGACAGACGGCGGTGCAGGCCCCGCAGTGGGTGCACTTGTTCTTGTCGCGTTTAACCTCTTGAGAGGCGTAGTCGACCTGGATTCCCTGATCTTTGAGGAAACGTACACCTTCTTTGAACATTTTTTTGTCGCCCGACAACTCGAGCACCATGACGCCTTCCTTGCGGGGCAGTACCGCGGCATTCAGGATGTTGAATGTCAGGTTGTAGTCTCTGGTGAGGTAGCAGACGATCGGCTTCTGAGCGGCCACCGCCGGAAAGCGCAAAATGAGAATCCTGGAATACACATTAACCTCCGGTAACCTCTTTATTTTTTTAGGTTGAAAGGGTACAATAGAAACAAACAGAAGCGGTGTCAACAGCTGCTGAAAACCGCAGGCATTGCTTCAGTCCAGCATCCGGGAACCCGGGAACCATCGATGAACCTGTTTGCTTACCGCACCACCGGCCTTCTGATCAAGACGATCACCGAGCTGTCAAAGGCGAAGGTCAAACTCTACGGCATCGAAAACATACCCAGCGGATCGGTCATTTTCGTTCTCAATCACTTTACCCGCATGGAAACCTTTTTGATGCCCTACGTGATTTTCAAACTCACCCAGGTGCCGGTCTGGTCCCTGGCAAGCTATGAATTCTTCAAGGGCGCCTTCGGGGCCTATTTGGACAAAGTCGGGGCGGTGTCGACCCGTAATCCGGAACGCGATCTTCTGATCGTCAAGACCCTTCTCAACGGTGAGGCCAACTGGATCATTTTTCCGGAAGGCCGGATGGTCAAAAACAAAAAGATCATCGAAAAAGGGCGGTTCATGATCTCTTACGCCGGTGGGAAGCGCCCGCCCCACACCGGGGCGGCTTTGCTGGCGCTGCGCGCCGAATTCTACCGCCAGCGGATTAAACGGCTGTTGGAAAAAGACCCCGAAGAGGCACAGCGCCTGCTGGACCAATTCAAGATCGAGGACGCCGGGCCGCTCACAAGCCGGACCACCTGGATCGTGCCGGTCTGCCTGAGCTACTTTCCGATCCGGGCACGCGAGAACACCCTCAGCACCTTGGCCACGCACCTGGTGGATGGCATATCGGACCGCCTGGTGGAGGAGATCATGACCGAAGGGACGATGCTCCTGTCGGGGGTTGATCTCGACATCCGCTTCGGAGAGCCGATTAAGATTGATGAATGCCTGTCGTGCAGGTCAATCGAGCGCGGCATCGGTTCAAGGCATCGGCTGCAGTTCGACGACCCCTTGCCGCATCAACGCCTGATGCACAAAAAGGCACTGAAGATTATGCAGCGGTATATGGCCGCCATCTACAGCATGACGTCCGTCAATCACGACCACCTTTTCGCTTCGCTGCTCAGATTTTCCCCTCACAAGAAGTTCGAGGAGCACGCGCTGCGGCGTAAACTGTTTTTGCTGACGGGCGCCATTCGGGAGGTCAAGAACCTCTATTTGCATCAGAACCTCCAGGACGATCAGGTTCACCTGCTGACCGACGACCGCTACGGCCGGGTGAGCGACTTTTTGTCGGTTGCCATCGAAAAAGGGATTCTGAAGCGCGAGGGCCGCTACCTGATCAAGGACCGCTCAAAATTTTCCTCACCCTACGATTTTCACCGGGCGCGCATCGACAATCCGGTCGAAGTGATGGCCAACGCCGTCGAACCGTTGACGGCGTTGCAGCGCATCGTGCGTCGGATCGCCTGGCTGCCTGATTTTTGGGTCCGGCACAAAGTGGCAGCCACGCTGCAACGTCGCGCATACAGTGAGTTCGACAAGGATTACCGGCAGTTCTTCGTCGAAGGGGAATCGAAGAAAAAGGAGGTCGGAAGTCCGTTTCTGATCCGCGGCAGCTTCCACCGGATGGGAGTGGTCCTCGTCCATGGATACATGGCGGCCCCCCTGGAAATGAAAGAACTGGCGGAATATCTCGCACGCAAGGGCTTGTGGGTATACGTCCCCCGCGTCAAGGGTCACGGCACTTCTCCCGATGACTTGGCCCAGACCCGCTACCCGGCCTGGGTGGAAACGGTCGATTGCGCGTATGCTCTAATGCGCAGCCTGTGCCGGCGGGTGGTCGTCGGCGGGTTTTCCAACGGCGGCGGGCTGACCCTCGACCTGGCCGCACGTGTCTCCGATATGGCCGGTGTGTTTGCCGTTTCGCCGCCGCTGCGGCTGCAGGATTTTTCGACGCGCCTGGTACCGGCCGTGGACGTCTGGAACCGCTTGATGAAAAAAGTCCGCCTGGGCGATGCCCAGGTGGAATTTGTGGAAAATCACCCGGAGAATCCTCACATCAACTACCTGCGTAACCCAATTGCCGGCGTGCGAGAACTGGAACGCTTTATGGGCGCCCTGGAACCCAAGCTGGGCGCAATAAAGGTGCCTGCTCTGGTTATCCAGGGCCAGGGAGATCCGGTGGTCAATCCGAAGGGGTCGGTCAGGGTCTTCCAGCGCCTGGGGTCGGAGGACAAGACTTATGTGCTTTTCAGTTTCAACCGCCACGGTATCGTGCGCGGTGAGGGTGCCGAACGGGTTCACCGCACTGTCTGGGAATTCATCGAACGATTGAATTGAGGGAATCGGGTAAAAATAATTCTTGACATGACACGCTGTGGTATTATTATACCTTCAAGCAGCGCCAGCTGCTGAAGAGGTAAGGAAATGTTATAACAACCTTAACCCCTTTTCTCTTTCCTCTGTTCGAGGGGAGGCATCTTCCCCAATGCCTCCCCTTTCTTTTTGTGCGAAAGATGGACACTATTTCGGCTACCTATGGAGACATCCATGATCTCACTCGTCCGACTTGAGATTTTTTCTGATTTTATCTGACCCTGGTGCTACTTCATTACCGGGCGTATTGAACAAATTCAAGCAACCTATGCCGTCGAGGTGGAATGGATCGCCTTTCCACTCCATCCCGAAACCCCTGACGAGGGCCTCAGCCTTGAAGAACTCTTTGTCGGTCGTTCGTTTGATGTACCGGAAATGATGAGGCATCTGCGACAGACAGCCGCCGAACTGGAACTTCCCTTCGGCGACCGCACCATGACCTACAACAGTCGCCTGGCGCAGGAATTGGCCAAGTGGGCCGCCGATAAAGGCCGAGAGAATGATTTTCATCGGGCGGTGTTTCGAGCCTATTTTTCCGACGGTCTGAACATCGGCAATCCGGCCGTGTTGGTGAACCTGGCGGATGCTGCGGGTCTGTCGGGCGATGAGGCCCGTCGGGTCATTGAATCGAGAACTTGCCGCCAGGCTGTGGATCGGGACTGGGACCGCGCCGCACGCTTAGGGGTGACCGCCGTACCGACCTTCATGATCCGCGGCAAATCACTGGTCGGCGCCCAGCCGACGGCACTACTGGAAAGATTCTTGGAAGAAAACGGCGCCCTGCGCCTAAAGTAAAAGGTTCATTGAGTTTGTTGAGTTTATTGAGTTCATTGGGTTTGTTGAGTTTGTTGAGTTTGTTGAGTTCATTGGGTTCATTGAGTTTATTGAGTCAGATAATGTGGCTTTCTGCTTTTAGCCTTGCACCATTTTCATATTTTCCGGCTCAACGGGCAAACGGGCTCAACCGGCTCAACCGTTCAGCCTCGCGATACGAACTGTTTTTCAACCTCGCACCTTGTATCTTGTACCTTGAACCTTAAAGTTCTACTTTACCTTATTTACGCCTTGAGCCTGAGACTTGCGCCTTCAGCCGTTTGCCGATAGGCGGGAACCTTAAACCCGGAACCTTGAACCTTAAACCTTAAACCCTTATCCTGAATCCCCATGAACGCTTTCGGCGCTATCATCCTGTTTGCTCTCCTGCTGGACCTGATTCTTAACGCCGTCGCCGACTATTTGAATCTGAAGATGCTGCAGCCGGATCTGCCGCAGGAGTTTCGGGGTCACTAC
>JAQAZR010000274.1:0-3576 GCA_032127235.1 Deltaproteobacteria bacterium | reverse complement strand
TCGGAATGGACAGCCCGGTCTACCCGACGGATATGGCCGAAGCCCGCAAAATCCGTCAGAAGGCCAAGCGATACGGTATCGACCTGTTGATCATTCGGCAAAAACACCTTGGAAGCGACTGCCTGCCGGAGCATATCATTGCCATGCGTGATTACATCAAATCGAAAGGGGTGGTGTTTCACACCTCCGAGGAGGTCAAGGATGTTATTGTAGAAAACATGCGGGTGACCGGCGTCGTGACCAACCGCGGGGCATACCGTGCCGGAAAGGTCATACTGGCACCTGGCCGGGTGGGCGCCAACTGGATCGGTTCCCTGGCGCAAAAATACGAAATCGGTCTCAAGCAGCGCGGCATCGAGGTCGGCGTGAGGGTCGAGGTGCACAACGACATCATGCAGGATCTCTGCAACATCATCTACGATCCGACGTTTTTCATCCAGACCAGCAAGTACGACGACCAGACGCGCACTTTCTGTACCAACCAAGGCGGCTTCGTCACGCAGGAAAACTATAGCCGTTTCGTGTGTGTCAACGGTCACGCCTTCCGCCACCGAAAGTCCGAAAATACCAATTTCGCCTTTCTGTCGAAGGTTGTCCTGACCGAGCCGGTGACCGACAACCAGGCGTACGGGGAAGCCATCGGCAGTTTGGCATCGCTGATCGGCGGCGGCAAGCCGATTCTACAGCGCTTCGGCGATCTCAAGCGCGGCCGGCGCAGCACCTGGAATCGCATCAAGAAAGGCTACATTGAGCCCAGTCTGATCGACGTAGTCTGTGGCGACATCGCCATGGCCCTGCCTGAAAGGATCCTGACCAACATCTTCGAGGGTCTCGACAAGCTCAACCTCGTCATTCCGGGCGTTTCCAATGACGAGACCCTGCTCTATGCGCCCGAGATAAAGTTTTTCGCCACCCAACTCGAAACCACGGGCAACCTGGAAACAAAAATCAAGGGGCTGTACGTTGCCGGGGATGGCCCGGGGGTGGCCGGCAACATCGTTTCGGCCAGCGCCACCGGTCTGATCCCCGCCAAAGATATCGTCGCGTGAATGGCATTATTCTCGCATTTACCGCCTGGGGCTCCATTTACGCCATGATGGTTTGGATGTTTTAACCTTATCGCCCGCACTCTCCTCTCGGTTGGTCACAGTCTTGCAAACCGGCTATTGTCTACTCTCGGGGTAATTTCAGAACGAAGGGAACGGCCGCCAATCCCAAAAAAGCGCTGACAAAATAGGTCGACTTCAGTCCGATCTGATCGCCGACGAATCCGACCACCACAACGACGGCCGACCGGGCGATGAAGGAGATCATCATGAAAAAGCCGTTGGCGGCCGAAGGACTGCTTTGGGCATGCTCCTGGACCAGAGCCAACATGACCGGAGTGGTTGACAGGAGTGTAAATCCCACCATAACCAGGGCCGCCAACCCAATCCAGCCGCCGGTAGCCGTAAAAAGAAACAGGCTGGCCGGTGCCCCGAGCAATGAAATCAGCAGAATCCGGCGGCGGCCGAACATGTCGCTGAGAGAACCGGCGGTGAGCACCCCAGCCACTCCGGCGGCTTCAAAAACGGTCAGACCGATTCCGGCCAGCCAGAGGTTGCCGGTTTGCTGGTTGATGAAGGTCGGCAGAAAGGCCGTGATGGATGCATGCATGAAACCGCGGAAAAACAGGATGGCGCTCAGGGGCCGCAAGACGTGCCGCATTTCCCGCCATGTGCCGAGGACGGATGTGCGCCGTCCGGTGTCGGTCCGAATCGGAATGTCCTTGAATCGCAGAAAAAGCCACAATGAGGCCAGGATGCCCACGAGCATAACCGGATAAAACCCCTCCAAACCCAGCAGAGACACTGCACCGACGGCTGCGAGCGGCCCCAGCGAGCGTGCCAGTTCGCCACCCGTCATGAAAAAGCTCATTCCCCGCCCCTTTTTCGACCCGGACAGGCGCGCCACCATGACCGGTGCCGGGACGTGAAAAATGGCAACGCTGAAACCGGCGATCAACAGCAGGATCATTAGGACCCCGTAACTGGGTGCCATCCCGATCAGGCTCATGCTGACGGCCGTTATTCCAGGCGCCAATATAATGAAATAACGAACGCTGATGCGGTCGGCCAGAGTGCCGAGGTAGGGGTTCAGCAAGGCCGGCACCTGCATGACGGTGGTAAGAAATCCGGCTTCGGTCAGAGAAAGGGAAAGTTTTTTTATCAGCAGCGGCAGCAGCGGTGCCAAAAAACTGGAGTACACGTCGTGGATGAAGTGGCAGATGGACAAGGAGACGACCTGACCGGTCTGAAAGCTTTTCACCGGGCGGTCATCGACGGCTGCGTGCGCGGAGACCGTTGTCTTTGGTGGCATCGCATTCATGAAGGCTCGCCGTTAATCCTTACAGCCGGTCGGCCGGTTAAATAATGACGGCCGAGTGATCCCTTAACAGCCTGAAGGTTTTCGATGGCCGGTGGTGTGAACCCGAACACCAGATCGAGAAAACTCATGGTGATGCGAAAAGTGGCCCCCCAGAGCCGTTCGGTTTGGCCATCGCGACTGTGCAGAAAACAGGGGAATTCCTTGATGTCTTGAGCGTGGCGGTTGTCGTTGGAAACGGCGATGTTCATAACGCAGCGGGCGTAATTGGTCGCTTCCAACAGACGGCTCAGCGGCACGGCGACAACCTTTTCAACCTCCCAGTTAGGAAAGAACCGCACCTGACCTGAAATCCAGCACACCATGGGGTAGATAACCCGCTGAAACATCACCAGTCGAGTGGGAGGCAGAAATCCCAGGAACCGGACACCGAGGGGATTCAGCCGCATCTCCTCGAAACTCTCGCGCAACCCGGTCGCCAACAGCAGGGACAGGTTGAAAGCCTCCTGCGGACGCCGGTTGCGCCACTCGGACCAACCGGCCCAGCGCGCCAGCGGCGAACCCCGCAGCCGGAGCAGCCTGGCCAACGTCACATCCAGACGCGGGACGATACTGCCGCCCGGGCAACAAAGGTCCCCCGGCTGTTTCACCATTGCCGAGCGTTTGTTTAAAACGAGAAACGGTCCGGTATCATCACCATGATCACGGGGGCATCGTCGCCCGAGAAGAAAGAGAACGGCGGACGCGCGCGGGGAATAAAGGATGTCGTCAGTAAACACCACAGCCTCGCCGGCGTGTTCTTGGAGTTTATGCTCCACATGTTTCGGCAAGCCTTCGACATCGTTCAGTATCTTCACTTTTTTGTCCAAGCGCGGCGCCAACACTCCTGGGAAAAACCACTCTTCCCCGAGGCAGACGGGAAGCCGCTCGCAAAGCGGGAACCCGCTCGCGCACCGCACCGTGATTGGCGCAAGGGGCATCAAGCGAGGGTCTGTCAGTCGTCTTTAGATGAACTTGTCTATCTTGGCATTCTTGCGCAGGCCTTCGAGGTAGCTTTCGATCTTTTCACGGGTTTTTTGCTGCTTCAAAAACTGCTCAATTTTGTCTTTCTCATCGCTGAAGGCAAGGGTCGTTTCAGGCTTTTTTTCGTCGACCTTGATGATGTGATAACCGAATCGGGTCTCCACCACGTCACTGACCTTGCCAGGCTCG
>JAQAZR010000273.1:0-4551 GCA_032127235.1 Deltaproteobacteria bacterium | reverse complement strand
AAGATTGCCGGCGTATTCACTCTGAACAATATCGACATCATCGACGCCCAGGTATTTACCTGGCGCAACAAAGTCGCCGTCGACATCTTCGAGGTCAAGCCGCCGCCGGACCAATTGTTCGAAGAGGAACGCTGGCTTCGGGCAGAAGACAATCTTGAAGATGCGCTGGCCGGCAAGCTGGACCTGGCGGGGACGCTGCACCAAAAAATTTCCGGTTACCGGCGTAAGAAATCCCCGCTCAGCAACCGACCCAACCGGATTGAGATCGACAACCGCAGCTCCAGCTTTTTTACGATCATCGAAGTGTTTACCTATGATTATCCCGGTCTGTTGTTCAACATCACCGATGCCCTCTTCACCTGCCGCCTGGACATCTGGGTTGCAAAAATCGCCACGAAAGTCGACCAGGTGGTCGACGTTTTTTATGTCCGCGATTTCGACGGCCAAAAAGTGGACCTTCCAGAGCAGGTGGAAGCGATCAAATCTACTGTTTCAGGACGACTGATGATGAAAACGGTCACGGGATGAACCGGTTCTGCAACGCTGCTTTTGCTTAAAGTAATAGTGAATCGTCAGCGCGGAATCCGCCGTCATCAAACACCTTTCCCGTCGTTAACCCCAAGTCGCAAAGGAGGAAATTGAACATCATGAGAGTCAAGCCCTGGATGATAGCCGCCCCACTGTTGTTTGCGCCCTTTTCCCTTGCCCGTGCGGCTGACACGCTCGACACGGGTAACACGGCCTGGATGATCGTATCAACCGCCCTGGTGATGATGATGACGCCGGCCGGCCTGGCGCTTTTTTACGGCGGAATGTCCCGTTACAAGAACCTTCTCAATACCATCGCCATGACCATTGTCGCCTACTGTCTGGGCAGCGTGATATGGGTCCTTTGGGGGTATAGCATCGCTTTCGGCCCGGACCATGGCGGCCTTGTCGGGGGATTGACGCACCTGTTCATGAATGGTATCGGGGTCAACAGCCTGCAGGGATCGATACCGACGTATGTGTTTGCGCTTTTTCAGATGACCTTCGCCTGTATCACCGTGGCATTGGTTCTCGGCTCGATCGTCGACCGGATGAAATTTTCTTCCTGGATCGTTTTTGCCGTTCTCTGGATTACGCTGATCTACTGCCCCATTGCCCACTGGGTCTGGGGCGGCGGTTGGATGGGCAGCATGGGCGCCCTTGACTTTGCCGGCGGAACGGTGGTCCACATCAACGCGGGAGTCGCCGGGTTGGTTCTGGCGCTGGTGCTCGGAAAACGCATCGGGTACGGCAAGGAGTCCATGTTCCCTTCCAGCATCACCCTCACCGCGCTGGGGGCTGCACTGCTGTGGTTCGGCTGGTTCGGTTTCAATGCCGGCAGTCAACTGGCAGCCGACGGTATCGCCGGCTCGGCCTTCATGGTGACCAACACCTCGGCGGCCATAGGGGCCCTCGCGTGGATGTTTGCCGAGTGGACGGTGAGTAAAAAGCCGACCGTGCTGGGCATGGCCTCCGGCATCGTCGCTGGACTGGTGGCCATTACACCGGCGGCTGGCTTCGTCAACATGCCGGCCTCGCTGGTGATCGGTGCCGGGGCGGGTCTGCTGGGATACGTCGGTGTCACCGTTTTGAAACGCAAGCTCGGTTACGACGACTCGCTCGATGCCTTCGGCGTCCACGGCGTGTGTGGTATCTGGGGCGCGCTGGCCACCGGACTCTTTGCCAATCCGGCCGTCAACGAAGCCGGGCGGGGTCTGTTTTATGGAAATCCAAAACAACTGTGGATCCAGATTATCTCAATCGTCGCCACGGCGGTCTTTACGGCTGTCGGAACAATCATACTCATTTACGTCACCCGGTTCCTCACCGGCGGATTGAGAGTGGCAAAGGAGAGTGAAATCGAAGGGCTCGACAGCGCCCTGCACGGAGAACGAGGATTTGAAATCATTTAGTCGAAAACAAAACAGGTGAGTCGATCACATCGAACAGGAGGTTAGGAGATGAAGAAAATAGAGGCTATCATCAAACCCTTCAAATTGGATGACGTCAAGGAAGCATTGAACGAAATCGGCATTCAGGGAATGACCATCAGCGAGGTGAAGGGCTACGGCCGGCAGAAAGGCCACAAGGAAATCTACCGCGGCGCCGAATACATCGTCGATTTCATTCCCAAGGTCAAGATCGAAATTGTCGTTGAAGCCGAGCGAGCGGAAAAAATCGTGGAAAAAATACGCGAGGCTGCCAACACCGGTAAAATCGGTGACGGCAAGATTTTTGTGTCCCCGATCGAGGAAGCGATCCGCGTCAGAACGGGTGAAACCGGCAAGGACGCTATTTAAATTTTCAATTTTTCACACACCTAAAAAGGAGGACCCCGTATGACACCCAAAGACGTAGTAGAATTAGCAAAAGAAAAAGGCGCGAAGATGATGGATCTGCGCTTTATGGACTTTCCAGGCCTGTGGCAGCACTTTTCGGTCCCCATCAGCGAGCTGTCTGAATCGTGTTTCGAAGACGGCTTCGGTTTCGACGGATCCAGTATCCGCGGATGGCAGCCGATCAATGCCAGCGACATGCTGGTGATTCCGGACCCGCTGACCGCCAAGGTCGATCCCTTTTTCGCCGAGACGACGCTGGTCCTGATCTGCGACATCGCCGATCCGGTGACCCGGGAACCCTATAGCCGCGATCCGCGTTACATCGCAAAAAAGGCGGAGGCCTATCTGAAGAGCACCGGTATCGGTGATACGGCGTTTATCGGACCCGAAGCCGAGTTCTTCATTTTCGACAACATCCGTTTCGAATCCGCCACCAACCGCGCCTTTTATGAAATCGACTCCGTCGAAGGCATCTGGAACTCGGGCCGTGACGAGTGCCCGAATCTCGGCTACAAGCCCCGTCACAAGGAAGGCTATTTTCCGGTTCCTCCTATGGATAAATTTCAGGACCTGCGCACCGAAATGGTCCTTACCCTCCAGAACCTGGGAATCGATATCGAAGCCCAGCATCATGAGGTAGCCACCGCCGGGCAGTCGGAAATCGACATGCGATTCAAGCCGCTGGTGCAGATGGCCGACCAGTTGAAATGGTTTAAATACGTTCTGAAGAACGTTGCCTATCGTCACGGTCACACCGTCACGTTCATGCCGAAGCCGCTCTACGGGGACAACGGTACCGGCATGCACACCCACCTGAGCATCTGGAAGGAAGGCCAGACCACCTTCGCGGGTGACAAATACGCCGGCGTGTCCCAGGAAGCACTCTATGCCATCGGCGGCATCCTGAAGCACTGCAATGCGCTGTGTGCCTTTACCAACCCGACCACCAACTCATACAAGCGGCTGGTTCCTGGTTTCGAGGCTCCGGTCAACCTGGCTTACTCCAGCCGCAACCGCAGCGCTGCGGTCCGCATCCCGATGTACTCCGCATCTCCGAAGGCCAAGCGGATCGAATTCAGAACCCCGGATCCCTCCTGCAACGGCTACTTGGCGTTTTCGGCCATCCTGATGGCGGCCCTCGACGGCATTCAGAACCGGATCGATCCGGGCGATCCGCTCGACAAGAACATCTACAACCTGCCGCCCGAAGAGCTGGCCAAGGTCCCATCGGCACCGGGCTCGCTCGAGGAGGCACTCGAAGCCTTGAAAGCAGACTCGGAATTTCTGCTGAAGGGCGAGGTGTTCACGCAGGACGCGATCGACATGTGGATCGAGTATAAAATTGAGAACGAAATCAACCCGGTCAAACTGCGGCCGCATCCCCACGAATTCTTCCTTTACTTCGACATCTAACCCTCCCCCTCCTGGAGAACGGCATGCGCCCGAATTTACGCGGGCGCATGCCGTTTGTAGTTTGCTTTCGAGCTTCTTAGGGGTATTGAGGGCTACGCCGAGGACCGACAGGAAGCGAGAACGCGGCCAGGGATCGAAAGGTGGCATTTGTGGAGGGACACTATCGGTAATGACGGAAGTCGACACCACATCTGTTCGCCTTGTAGGCAAACTTGCGGACCGTTGTCTGGAGGATTTCGGCCGCCCGAGTGATGTTGCCGCGGGTGTTTTTCAGAGCATCGATAATCATTTCCCGTTCGAGGTTGGCGACGGCATCTTCCATCGAAAGGGTCGGCAGGGTGTCGGATTCAACGCCGGTTTGAAGGGTCGGCGGCAGGTGATAGCTGTGGATCACTCCTTCCTCGCAGAGCAGCACCGCCCGTTCGATGCAGTTTTCCAGTTCACGGACGTTTCCGGGCCAGTGATAATTCATGAGCATGTCAATAGCGGGCGTGGAAAAACGACGGATATCCTTACCGTT
Source organism: Deltaproteobacteria bacterium (assembly GCA_032127235.1). Lineage (GTDB taxonomy): Bacteria > Desulfobacterota > Desulfobacteria > Desulfobacterales > SG8-13 > JARFQH01. The sequence goes on along the minus strand of JAQAZR010000273.1, from coordinate 252 downwards.
CTCTTGGGCGTATTTTTCGAGGAAATGATCCGCCAGCAGCAGCATGTCGGTCTTGCGCTCCCTTAAGGGGGGCATGTAGATCGGGAACACGTTGAGCCGATAATACAGATCGCCGCGAAAAGACCCGTCTTCGACGGCCTCCTCCAGATTCTTGTGGGGGGCCGCGACGACCCGCACATCGGTCTTGATCGTCATGTGTCCGCCGACCCGCTCGAATTCCTTCTCCTGCAGCACCCGCAGCAGGCTCGCCTG